>JAPOYZ010000513.1 GCA_026706325.1 Candidatus Aminicenantota bacterium | reverse complement strand
GTTCCAGTCTGTGTCGACGGCGTGAATCTCGATGTCGCCGTACCCCGCGGCGTTGGCGCGGTCCCGGGTGCCGGCGTTCTCGGGCCGGGTGCCGTTGTAGCCGTTGGAGGCGGAGCTGAAGCCCTGCGCGCCGTAGGGACCGATCGCCCAGGACGCCGGGTCGCCTTCGCCGAGGTGGTACTGCTCGTTCCGCCACTCGAAGCCCCCGGCGACGTTGACCATGTCGCTCGCGGCGTACGACAGGTCCGTATTGAAGCTGTTCTCGGTCTGCTGCAGCAGGTTCGGCTCGAACCGGGTCGGGCTGTCGGGGCCGAGAGAGGCGTTGACCGTGTCGAAGATGAAGGTCTGCACGTGGTTCCGGCCGGTGGAACCGCTGATGTCCCAGTTGAGTCCGTTCCCCAGGGTCCCGCGCAAGCCGGAGACAAATGAGTAATCGTAGACGTCGCCGCCGAATTGGGGCGTGAAGCCGCCCGGCAGGCCGTTCGGTGCGCCAAGAAACGGCTGGTGGAACGTGAAGCAGTTCGGATCGTTGCGGACCGCCGCAAAGGCGGCCGGATCCGGCGTGCCGTCGGTGATGGCGACCGTCGGGCAATTGGACACGCCCTCGCCCAGGCCCTTCGCCTCCTGCACGTCGCCGACCAGCAACGTCGCGCCGACGTCGATCGAATACACGTTGCCGCGGTTGTTGGGATTGCGGTAGTAGAACCCGCCGGTCACCACCTTGCTGGCGTAGTTCGTGTGGCCGTAGAACTCCACCTGATCCCCGCCGGTGCCGAAGTTGGCGAAAAACTTCAGGTCGTCCTCGACCAGCGGCACGCCCCAGACTCGCGACGTGGTGCGCACGTTGGTGTTGCCGCCGTTGATCACCGCCGTCGTACCGCTGTCATTGATGGCCCGATTGGTGGGATTCGTGCCGCCGTACTCGACGCTGACGTTCAAGAACCCTTCGGGTCCGAGCGGCAGACCCACGTTGCCGGCGAAAGCGTAGTTCCTACCGCGACCGCCGATGCCGTTGCACGAGCGGCCGATGGCACCGCACGAGCCCGGGTCCCCGTCGTTCTCGTCGAAGTACTGGCCGGTGCGGAATTCCATGCTGCCCCCGGAGCGGGCGTTCTTCAACTCGAAGTTGATGACGCCGGCAATGGCGTCGGAACCGTATTGCGCGGCCGCGCCGTCGCGCAGCACCTCGACCTGCCGCAAAGCGATGGCGGGTATGGTGGACAGATCCGGCCCCTGCGCTCCGTCGGCGATACCATTGCCCAGCCAGGCGATGACGGCCGCGCGGTGGCGGCGCTTGCCGTTGACGAGGATCAGCGTGTGGTCCGGGGCCATGTTGCGCAGGTTGGCCGGCCTCACGATGGTAGCCGCGTCGCTGATGGGTTGGGTGTTGACGTTGAAGGAGGGCGTCAGCGTGCGCATCAGATCGGTGACGTCAGTAGCCCCCTGATTGGTGAAATCCGTGCCGCCGATCACGTCGACGGGAACCATCGACTCGGTGCTGGACCGCGCTTCGGCACGAGTCCCGACCACGATCAGCTCGGTCTCCAGGAGGACTTCCAGCGTGAAGGAGACGCTGCCCTCGGACTTGTCCACCAGGTCTTCCAGCACCTGGAAGTTGGGAGCGACGATGACGACCGCGTGGGGAGCCGGGCCGAGATCGCAGAATTCCACCGTGCCGGATTCGTCGGTGGTCTGTTCCTGATCTCCGATCAGGACCGATGCGCCCGCTATCGCGGCGGCTGACGGATCCAGGACCCGGACCTCAAGACACTGGCCGGCGGCGGAACCCGTAGCCATTGCCGTTGCCAGAATCGGTATCGAAAGTACGCCGGCTGCGCGCAAGCACAGCCATTCAGGAAACCACCGCTTTCGCGGAAACGATGACCCCATGATGTGCCTCCAAATGGTTATTACTGTCCAATACGGGTGCGTGTGCAAGTTGGTCAACGTTATATACGATGCCTCCGACGCGACGCCATGAGGTGGGGATGTTTCGATGCACTCAGCCCAGTCATGGGAAAGTCACGCCAGTGCCACAATTATTTCATATTCGGTCCTGGTTTGAAACCGGCACCTGCGAACGGCCTGGGCAGCATTCGAAACGGGATCGAGGTTCCTGCCCGGACCGCGGGGCCCCGGCGCTTTGTCAGCCGGCATGAATGACCCGTGTTTTCGGATCGAACACCATGCGTTTGCCGCTCCAGTAGGCGTCGGTCGCCATGATGCAGGCGATGGAGTGACCGTAACCGGCCTCGACGGGACAATACAGCCCCTTGGAGTCGCGGCTGCGGACGGCGTCCAGCCAGTTGTTCATGTGAGCCATTCCCATTTCGTCCATGTCCACGGACTCTCTGGGAACCACCATGCGATCCCGGATCTTGCCGTCCGAGTTCACACCCTGGCCGGAGAACAGCCAATCGGAGTCGGGGTTGGAGAATGACTCCCCCTCGAAGCTCCCCAGGGTGCCGTGGACCCGGGTGCCGTTGCCGTAACCGTTGATCCAGTTGGTGGAGTAGACCGCCAGGAACTTGCCGTCCCCCTTCTGGTACTCCAGGGTGACCTCCTGGGTGTCGGGATTCTCGCGGTAATCCTTCCATTTGTAGATCCCGCCGTGGGACACGGCGCTTACCGGATAGGAGACTCCGGTCAACATGTGGGCCAGATCGATCCCGTGGCTCATCCACTGGTCGATGATTCCGCTGGAGAAGTCCTTGAAGAGTCGGAAGCTGCGAAAGATGCGGGGATCGAAGGGCCGCTGGGGCCGTCCCATGAGCCAGGTGCTCCAGTCCAGATCGGCCTCTTTGGCCATCAGGAGATCCTTTTTCTTCCGGGCCCAGCGGTAGGGACTGTAGAAGCTCCAGTGGAGATCCACCTTGACCACGTCGCCGATCAGTCCGTCGGCAATCATCCGGGTGGCCTTCCGGTACCGGGAATTGGCGCGCCTCTGGGTTCCGATCTGGACGATGACGCCCGCTTTGCGCACTGCGTCCAGGGCCTCGTTGGCCTCGGAGAGCACGTTGGACATGGGTTTCTCGCAGTAGGCGTCCATCCCGGCGTCGGCGGCCAGCTTGAGAATCTGGGCGTGGGCGTGGTCGGGAGTAGCGATGATGAGGGCATCGATCTCCTTGTCCGCCAGGATCTCCTCGTGGTGACGATAGGTCTTGGGCGCCCGGCCCTCCTTCTCCTCCACCAGCGAAGCGGCCCGGTCGCGGCGGTAGTTCCAGAGATCGCAGACCGCCGTCATGCGGGCTCCGTATTGGTCTCCGCTCTTGAGGAACTGCTTCAGGAGACCGGTGCCGCGCCCACCCGGACCGACGATCCCCACGTTGATGTTGTTGTTGACGTTGCGGGCGCTGAGGATTCCGGGAAATCCCGCCAACGCCAACCCTGCCCCCGCCGAACGGGACAGGAAGGAGCGCCGGTGAATGGACGATTGACTCATGAAGTGAATTCCTCCCTGGGTTCAGAATGGATCGATCAATGAAACTGGACTTATGCTATCGACACCTCCCAGCGGAATACAACCACCCCAACCGAATCCTCACACTAGAAACTGATCTTCATCCCCACCTGGATCGTCCGGGGAGAGAATGCGGAGCTGATCTGGCCGAACAGCGGGCTGTTGGGATTGTGCATGTTGGTGACGCCGAGGCCGGAGATGCCGATGCCCTTGTTGGTGACGGCGAAATTGGTGCGATTGAGACTGTTGAAGAAGTCGAACCGGAGCTGGAGCCGCGATTCCTCCGTCACCGGGATCGGGAAGCTCTTGCGCACCCCGAGATCCAATGACGCGTACCACGGCCCACTGACGGGGGACAGGCCCAGCGACCCCGCTTCCAACATGGCGGGATTCGCAAAATACCGGGATTCCATTCCCCCGCCGTCTGCAATCAGACGGTGGTCGAACAGGATCACGCGACCCTGCGAGTCGCGGAAGGACCCGGTCTTGTTCTGCAGCTCGCGGTTGTCCATTCCCAGGAGATGAACCGTATTGGTCAAAGCTCGGGAGCCGCCGCGGTTGATGGTTCCTCTTCCGGAGATGAGGTTGACGACCTCGCCGGAACGGATCCTCAAAAATCCGCTGAGGTCCCATCCGCCGGCAATATAGTCCATGAATCCGCCGCCGCTCATCCACCTGCGCCCTTTGCCGAAGGGAATCTCCCAGACCCAGTTGGCGTTGTAGGTGTGGGTGATGTCGAAGTCGGGGCGCATGATCTCCAGGTGCTGCTGGGCGTTGTCGAAGTAACCGCGGAAATTGGACTGGGAGCCGGCGAAATTCGTCAGCACCTTGCCCCAGGTATAGTTGAACTGGCCCGAGAATCCCCCGCGGAATTGCCGCCGGATCTCGAACTGGAGCCCGTTGTACTTGGAGAACGCATTGTTGCCGACCACGTCGGCGACGAAGGCGTTGGGATTGCGCAGGAAGAAGCTGATGGGCAGGGTCGCTCCGAACCTCTCGCCCCCTTCGCCGTTGAAGAAGAACACCCGGTTCGGCGCCAGGAACCCGCCGATGTACTGCCCGATCTCACCGTTCCGAATCCAGTTCTGGACGCCTCCGGACTGAAGGAATCCAGCAAAGCCGAGTTGGGGAAAGATCTGCAGCGGTTCGCCGGCGTAGGGACTTCCATAGGCGGCCAGATTCCTCTGAGCGCGCCTGAAGTCCGCCACGAATTCCGGCGGCAGCAGGACCTGATTCAGGTCGATGGCGCGGGTCAGCTTGACGCCGTGGTTCCCCACGTAGCGCAACTCGACGGCAGTGTTCTGCAGGAACTCGTGCTGGAGGCCGATGTTCCATTGCTGGACATACGGGGTTCTCATGTTCTCGTCGATAGTGAAGAGGGCCGTAGTGGGATCGGCCAGGACCTGGTCGCGCGCGGTTCTGGGGACCTTGAACTCGGGCACCGGAATCGGCACCAGGCCGCCGCTGCTGACGGTGCCGCTGATTCCGGTGACGGTCTGCGTCAGGCTCAAACCATCGTTGCCCCGCATGGCGTTGAGCACCGTGGTGAAGCTGTTGTCGACCACGTAGTTCAGGCCGTAGCCGGCACGGAGAACCGTATTGTCTGAGATTCGCCATGCGAACCCGATGCTGGGAGCATAGTTGTTCATGTCGTTCTTGAAGAACGGCCTTCCATTGGACGCGCCTGCAAAATCGATGACGGCATTGGGATCAAGCACGGACTCGGGGCCTCCCACCGGCAGCAGGGCCAATCCCCGGGTCTCGTCCGGGACTGAGTGAAATTCCCATCGAAACCCGAAGTTCAAGGTGAATTCGGGGGTGACTCGCCAGGTATCCGCGAGATAGATGTTGACGAAATTCTGATTGAGGATGCTGGTTTCAGAAGCCCCGTCCACGTAGCCGGAACCGACCGACGCGGCGTTGAACGTCTGATCGGCTTCGTCGACGACTCCAGCCAGCGTCGCCAGGATCCCGGAGGCCGCGCTCAGGTCACTGGAAGAGATTCCGCCGGGGAAAAGGCCGGGAACCAGCGGGTCCGGATTCCCCGGGCCGAAACCGAGATAGTAGGTCGGCACGATTCCATCATCGTTGAAGTTGTCGACTGTGGTCCAGCGAACGCCTCCCCCGAACTTGATGGTGTGATTCCCGGTGACCCAGGTCAGGTTGTCCATGGCGTCCAGGTTGCGGGTGTCGCGGCCCTGGGCCATGAAGTCCTGTACCGGATTCGAGAATCCGCCGGCCAAACTGAGCCGGTACCCCGGCGCAAATGTCTCGTTGGTGAAGAAACCGACACTGGCGACCTGGAAACCGAACCGCCCTTCGTTGGTGACGGTCGGACTCAGTCCGCTTCTGAGGGAGAAGGATCCCAACCGGCGGTCGGAGCCCTGGCCCGCGCCCGGAAGACCCGGGAAGACTGCATCGATGCCGTTGAACGCAGAGTTGGGAACATCCAGCGTGAACTGGTGAAACGTGCCGGTGAGGGAGTGGTTGGCGTTGATCTCGTAGTCTCCCCGGAAGACGATCCATTCGCCGGTGGAGGAATCGGGGCTGTTGAACCGGAAGCCGGCGGTGTTTCGTCCGTCGCCCACAGTGGCGTCATTGGGCGGCGGGGTCAGGCTCACCAGGGACTGGATGGCGGGATCCGGGCTGAGTCCGGTGAGCTCGAACAGGTTCAGCGTGGCCAACTCGCCGGTGTCCTGCTGGACGTAGGTGAAATTCCCCGCGCGGGCCGCGTTCCCCAG
>JAPOYZ010000377.1 GCA_026706325.1 Candidatus Aminicenantota bacterium | reverse complement strand
GGAGAGCTTGGTTATGCTGCTCAATCCCACGGGACTCAGGCAGAGCTCACCGACGGTGTGGAAAAAGTAGGTCGTCACCAGCCACACCGGGCTCACCTTGCCGGCGGCAACGTACTGGGAACCCCAGGCCATGACGAAAAAACCGGCTCCCAGCAAGGTGAGCGCGAAGGCGAACTTGACCCCCAGGGACGGACTCCTCGATCCGAGGCCGACCCAGAGCATCCCCATCAAGGGCGCCAGCATGACGATCAGCAGGGGATTCACCTGCTGCAGCCAGCCGGCGGGAAACTCCCAGGAGAAGATCATCAGGTCGGTGTGTTCCTTGGCGAAGAGGTTCATGCTGGAGCCGGCCTGCTCGAAGCCGGACCAGAAGATGGCGGCTCCGATGAAGAGGACGAAGATGAGACCCACCCTGCGTCTCTCCAGGCCGTCTCTGCAGGCGAACAGGATCACGTAGCTGAAGTAGAGGACGGCCAGAACCGAAATCGAGAGGGAGACGGTCCGAGCCACGGCCTCGACGGTGAGCGTCATGACCCCGGCCGACGTCAGAGCAGCGAATACCAGCGCCGCGGCGGCCACCACTCCCAGCCCCTTGAGGAACTGGCTGCGGGACCGGGCCTGCGCCTGGAGGCCGGCGGCGTCCCCCTTGAGTTCACCGGCCCCGGCCAGATGGCGGCGTCCCAGCACGTATTGCAGCACGGCAAAGGTCATGCCCACACCGGCGGCGCCGAAGCCCAGATGCCAGTCCACCTTCTCGCCCAGAAAGGAGCAGATCCCCGGCCCCAGGAAAGCGCCGACGTTGATTCCCATGTAGAAGATGGAGAATCCGGCGTCCCGCCGAGCGTCGTTTCCCTTGTAGAGGTCGCCGACGATGGCGCTGACGTTGGGTTTCAACAGGCCGGTGCCCAGCGCCACCAGGCCCAGCCCTACGTAGAATGTGAGCTCGGCCGGGACGGCCAGCGCGTAGTGGCCGGCGGCGATGATGATCCCGCCCACCAGGACGGCGCGCCGCTGGCCGATGAGCCGGTCGGCCACCCACCCTCCGGGGAGTGCCAGCGCGTAGACCGCAAAGGTGTACAAGCCGTATACGGCGCCCGCTTCGGCCTTGCCCATGCCCATGCCCCCGCGGGCGGTGTCGATCATGAACAGGACCAGGAGGGCCCGCATGCCGTAGTAGCTGAAGCGCTCCCACATCTCGGTGAAGAAGAGGGTCGAGAGCCCCCGGGGATGGCCGAAGAAGGTCTGTTGCCGGCGGCCGGCGCCGGATGTCTGCGATGGGTCCATGGAGGCCTCCAATTCTGCGTCTTCGAGATCAACGAACCGCGATGGGATTCCCCGGAGATCCGGTGGCTCCCTTCAGGCGCAGAGGGGAGAAGATGAAGGCGAACTCGTAGGCCTTGTCCCGCGCCAGCTCCTCCAGCGTGAGGTTCTCCAGGTTGTAGATCCCGTGTCGCACCAGCATCCACTGGTGCACTTCGAAGGGGCGGTCCGGATTCTCGTGCGGGACCACCTCGATGCCCCAGTTGTCGGCTCCGGTCAGGACCGTTTTCCGGCTGCTGAGCCAGCGGGCCGCCTCCATGCCGATCCCGGGCTCACCCGAGTTGTATTGGTCGTTGTCCCGCATCCAGAGTTTCTCGTGGCCGGTGCGGATCAGGACCGCGTCCCCCTCTCGAATCTCCACGCCCTGTCGCTTCAGGGAGCCCTGCAGGTCGTCCGAGGTGATGACGTAGCCTGGCTGCAGCCGGTCCACACCCTTGTACGAAGCCACGTCGATGAGGACTCCGCGGGTGAAGAAGACGCCCACATTCTCGACGCCCAGCTTCAGGAGCCCGTAGGGGGTGGCGAATCGGGATCGCCGGAAGCCGTTGTAGAAATAGTCGTCGTCGGGCAGACGAACGCCCACGTGGCCGAGTCCGTCGAACTGGGTTCCCACCTGACCGATCTCCCCGCTTAACATCTCGTCGAATCCCACGAGTCCATTGGTTCCCGTGGGGTCGCCCGAAGTCGGGGACCCCGGAATGGTCAGCTTGAAATGCCGCTTGCCCGCCAGTGGCATCCCCTCCTGGTAGACCTGACCGAGGGAGTAGATCTTGCCGGTGCGGATGAGCCGGCCGGCTTCCAGGACCTTGGCCGGCGTGATCCGGTTGGCGGCGCCGCGTTGATCCCCGGCGCCCCACTCGGAAGGCCACCAGCGGGAACCGACGGGTGTTTCCTGGGGCCCGGCAACCGACTGCATGGACCAGCAGAGCAGTATGAACCCGATGAGCCTCATGATTTTATTCTCCCTCGCGTCATGTTCGGCTTCCGAATCAATTCGTCTCCGCGGGCTCGGGAGGACCGGCGTTCAGTGCAGGAATCACCTCCTGGGCCAAGAGCTCCAGGCTCCGGATCCAACTCTGCTTGTCGTCCCAGTCATGAGCGGTCAGGACGAGAGTCCCGAAGTCGCCGACCTGGGCCTTCAATTCCCGGAGCATCTGCGTGACCCGGGGCGGGTCCCCCGCGATCACCACCTCGTCCATGAAATAGTCCAGATTGCAATCGGCGTCGCTCATGGCAGGATCCCGTTTCCAGATCTCCAGGCCCGGTCCCCTCCGGGTCAGCTCCAGGATGTATTCGATGCATTTCCCCATGGAGTTGCCGGCGGCCAGCCGGCGGGCTTCCCCGGTGGTTTCGGCCACGAAGACGTTGCGGGAGACCCGCCAGTCGCTGATCCGCGCGTTGCGGCCGTGTCGGCGGGCTCCCGACTCGTAGGTCGACCAATGGTTCTGCAAGGTTTCCGTCGACACCATGTGGTGGCTGATGGGAAGGAAGCCGCGGCCGGCCGCCTTCTGGACGCCCACCGAGTCGCGGGTGATGCACGGCACCATGACGGGCGGGTGGGGTTGCTGGAGCGGTCTGTGGAGGACGCCCACGCCCATTTCCGGGTCGATGGTCTCGGAGAGACGGAAGTCCCAGAACCTCCCGTGGAACTCGATGGGGGGATCCTGGCTCCAGATCCCCAGGATGGCTTCGATAGCTTCGCCGACCATACCGCCGGATTGCTTCGGATCGACGCCGTATACCTCCATGTCGCTGGGGATCGCTCCGGGACCGAAGCAGAGGTTGAGGCGCCCGTGGGAGAGGTGATCCAGAAAGGCCAGGCGCGAGGCGACGTGAGCCGGATGGTGGTACTGAAGGCAGACCGGGGCCGGTCCGATCCGGATTCGTGAGGTCATTCCCAACGCCTTGCCGATGAAGATCTCCGGCATGACAATGTTTTCCACGCTGGAGGAGTGATGCTCTCCCACCCAGAACTCTGAAAATCCCAGTTCCTCGCATCGCACGACCAATTCCAGGTCCTCGTCGAAACATTGAGCCAGGGGCTTGTCCGGATCGTGCACGGGCATGAGGAACATTCCGAGCTGAAGGGCTGGCTGATGGGTCATGGCGGGATCCTTTCTTGAAGCGGGGCGCGTCATTGTCCTGAAGCTCGTGTCGCCAATCAGGATGGGCGCGAACGAGTGCAGAGTCAACGTCTTCCATCAGGTCCCAAGTTGCACCCCGGACTTCCGAGCGAATAAAATTATGCAGGTATCCCGAAGAGGCAGGATAGCCTTGTCCCGGTGGGAAACGGGTTTGGCCTTGGGACCGCCAGTGGTCCGGGCGTGATGCGATGATGTGGCACCTGATTCTCTCCAACCTTCGCCAGCGGCCGACCCGCACCTGCGTCAACATCATGGCCGTTTCCCTGGGCGTGGTGCTGGTGCTGGTAAGCGTGGGACTTTCCTACGGGCAGTTGCTCGATCAGGCTGAGCGGACCCGCCGCATCGGTGGGGACTTCATGCTTCAGCCACCGGACGCCTCCTTCTTCCTGGCGCTCAACAGCGGCGCCATGGACGTGAGGATCGGGCAGGTCATCGAGAAGGTGGACGGCGTCGAGGCTTCGACACCGATCATGGTGAAGGTCGTCAGCAGGAACTTCTTCGCGGTCTTCGGCGTGGAGGCGGCCAGCTTCCAGAGAGTCAATGACGGACTGAAGTTCGTCCAGGGACGATTTTTCGAGACAGGTGACGAGGCCGTTGTCGACGAACTCTACGCCTCCAACAACGACGTCGAAGTCGGACAGGAGATCGACCTCCTGGGGCACAGTTTCAAGATTACCGGGATCTACCAGAGGGGAACCGCCGGCCGGGCCATGATCCCACTCGAGACCCTGCAGAGGATCAACGGGACTCCGGACAAGTGCTCGGTCTTCTTCATCCGGGCCGAGGACGGAAGGTCCCACGACGAGGTTCGAACGGCGCTGGAAACCCGGTTCGAAAACTACAAGGTGACGGCCACCAGGAACCTGGAACAGCTCTTCACTTCCACCACACCCGTTTTCCGCGAATTTCTCCTGGTGATCGTCGCATTGGCCGTGGCCATGAGCTTCCTGGTGACGCTTACGGCCACCTACAGCACCATTGTGGAGCGGACCCGGGAAATCGGCATCCTCAAGTCCCTGGGGGCTTCCAAGTCCTATATCGTCCGCCTCTTTCTCGAGGAGTCCCTGCTGGTTTCGGTGCTGGGCCTGATCTCCGGTTTCCTCCTGACCTGGGGAGTCCTCAGCCTGATCGCGGTCAATTTTCCCTCCTTGCCTGTGATTATCCAGCCCCTCTGGCGAGTGGCGGTGGTGGGGATTTCCATGGGCGGAACCGTGATGGGCGCTCTCTATCCGGCGTGGAAGGCGGCCAAGCTGGATCCGGTCACGGCCCTGGGCTACGAGTAACGCCCGCTCGTGCGATAACGGTTCGTTGTTGCAACACGGAAGGACACCGTGGAGATTCCAGATCTTCTGCAGGAAGTACCGCGCCACCCTGTCGGACAACTCCTGACCTTCAAGGAACACCCCAAGATTGCCCTGGTCGATCTTGGTAGGGATGCCAGTGTCGCACTGCGAGAATCTATGGATATCTCTCGCCCGCCCGATTCTGGCGGAGCCATTGATGGTGCGTGGATACTCCCGACGCTCGGTGTCGGCAGCACAGCCGCGTCGTCGCTGCTTGCGGGCAACATCTTCTTGGCAACGGCCAATCCCGCAACACTGATGACCATCGGTGCGGGAGTCGGGTCCGCCGTCGTCGGTCCGGCCGGGATCGTTGCTCAGGCACCGTTTGTCGCCGCCAGCGCCGCCCTGACCCCGGTCCTGGTACCGGTGATGCTTTTCACGACCGTTTCGTCGGTGATGATCTGTGCGCGCCTGGACCGTGTACAGAGAACTCTGGGAAGACTCTTCGAGGCCGTTGAGGTCGTGCGTCGTCTTCTCGATGCCGAGGACTATGCCAGGCTCGAAAGCGCGGCGGAACAGATCGACGAAATCCGTTCCGAATTCGAGCACGTCCGGCAATTCTCCGACGATGTAAAGTTTAAGCTCGCCGTGGTTGCGAAAGATGTAAAGGTCCTGAAAAAGAAATTTGAATGCCTGCTGGCCAAAGTTGTCGAATCGGATGCCGAAGCCCGTTTATTGGTTTCGCATCTGAATCGGTTCTTCCTCGCAAGTCTCCTCGACATTCAAGTCGATCTCCTTCGGTTGTATCTGGGGCTCCAGGACGCACCTGCCACCGTCGAGTTCCGCCATGCACGACTCCGTGAAAAGGTCGAACGGTACGGCAACGACTTCAGACAGATTCTCGATGACGACCCGGTCGGCGCCTTTCACCGGAGATTGAAAGGAGAAATGGCCAAATCACGTTGGCGCCGGCGGGTTTCAGCCCGCTTGCGACTTCCCTTCAGAAACAAATTGGGCAAACAAATACGGAACGTCCGGGCTGTTCGCAATGACTCCAACTCGGTCCGGGCACGTATCCGGGGATGGACCGACGCGTTTGACTCCGCGACCGACGAGTCGCGCAAACAAACCATCGTTATCTACCGCAAGTCGGACGACGAGCGCACGATACACGCGTATCATACGCGCGATCTTCAATTGCGACAGGCGGTCGCTTAGCCTGTTTCCGACGGCCCGTTTGGACGGCTCAAAGCGGTCCACGCATCCGAAGACGTAAATTCGCGACGGCCGGCGATCTGCTCCACCAGCTGGACCATCTGCTCCTGGTGCTGTTGGATGGATTCCACCAGTTTGAACTGGGCGCGGCAGCGATCCAGGTTCTGACCCTCCCTTCGGATCTTGAAATAGACGTCCCCTTCCAAATGGTCCGTGAGGAAGCGGAGGCCCAGCTCGTAGGCGATGAGTTGTCCCGAGAAGGGGAGGTATTGCCGTTCGGTCGGGGT
>JAPOYZ010000195.1 GCA_026706325.1 Candidatus Aminicenantota bacterium | reverse complement strand
ATCATGGGCTTGCCCCGGTGGTAGGCCATCTCGTAGGCCTCCACCATCCGAGTGTAGTGGAGCCGGTGGGTCACCAGGCGTTTGGGTTCCAGCAGCCGGTCGGCCATCAGCGTGAAGAGGTGAGCCCGGTGCCGCGTCTGTTGGACGTCACCGCCGGCTCCGGGGAATAGATTGGGATCCTCGCCGGAGACGGCGATGAGTGAGATCCCCTTGATGTAGAAGAGCTGCATGGAGAGGGGGTTGAACTCCAGGCCTTCTTCTCCGCGGCCCAACAGGCTGACGATGGCGACGCGGCCGCCGGGACGGACGATCTCCACGGCGGTCCGGTAGGCGGGCCACGGGTTCGCCGTCAAGATGACCAGGTCGATGCCGCGGCCGTCGCTGAACTCGTCCAGCTTCGCGGCCAGGTCCCGGTCGTCGCTGCTGAAGAGCCCGTGGGCCCCCATGCGCCGGGCCATCTCCAGGCGCAGGTCGCTGTTGCCGACGGCGGCGGTGCGCGCCCCATAAAGGGGCCCGATGGCGACGGCCCCAAGACCCAGAGTCCCGAGCCCGACCACGGCCACGGTCTCGCCGGGCCGGAAGAGCCCCTTGTGATAACAATGGGCGCTGAGGGAATACAGGTTTCCGAAGACGGCGTCCTCCGGATCGACGCCGTCCGGGACCTTGACCAGGACGCCCTCGGCCGGAGTGCAGATGTATTCCGACTGATGGTGCATCTGGGACAGGACCCGGTCTCCCACCTGAAATCCGGTGACGTCGGAGCCGACGCCCCGAATCTCGCCCAGGTTGCTGTCTCCCACCCAGCGGGGATAGACGGGAGCTCCGGGGACGTCTTCGGCCCCTTCGTAATTGCCGCGGTCGGTCCCGATCTTGAATCCGGTCACGATGGTCCGGACCCAGACCTGGTCCGGCGCCAATCTCGACGGGTCGAGCTCATGGTCTTCGATGCGAAGGTCCCGGGGGCCGTGCAGGATGGCGATCTTCATCTGGACTTGCTCCTGGTCGGTTTGTCTGTCTTGGCGCGATTCGGGAGTGCCAACGTTACCAGCCCGTATCGACATTTGCCACGGTCCGGGAGGAGCACCAATGGGCGCAGAATTCATCGCCTGACTATCGCGGAAAGAGAATCGGAACTATCCTGTATGGAGGAGGTCGGCCCATGACTGCGAAGCGGATTCGGCGTCGAGACGCCCTCAAGGCGATGGCGGTGGGCTCCTCCGGTCTGGTTCAGTTGGCCGCATCGGCACCGGTGGCGGGATCCGCCCCTGGTCCGGCTGCGGCAGCGGCTCAAGGCGCGGGCGAGGCCTGGAAACCCGGTTTCCTGACGCCGGATCAGGTGGAGTTGGTGGCGACCCTCGCCGAAATCATCATCCCCGAAACCGACACCCCCGGAGCCAGAGCCGCCCGGGTCCACGAGCACATCGATCTGGTCCTGAGTCACGAGACCGAACAGGTCCGGAAGACATTTCTCGAGGGACTGGCGGAGGTCGGCCGCCTCAGCCTTGTCCGGTACGGGAAGGCATTTGTCCGGCTTTCCCTCGAGGACCAGGAGGCGCTCCTGAGCCGGCTTGCGGAACCGGATCAACCTGAGGAAGGGGCGGGACACCGCTTCTTCCGGGACCTGCGCCGGAGAACGGTGTTTGCCTACTACACCTCCCGCGAGGGGATCCACCAGGAATTGGGGTACCAGGGGAAGCAGGTCCTGGCGGAATGGGAGGGTTGCCCCCATCCCGGCCGTCACGGGGACGGGGATTAGTCCGTCCGCATTCGAGGTTCGGCAATGGCCCAGCGCGAATATGATGTTCTGGTCGTCGGCAGCGGCGCCGCCGGAGGCATGGCGGCCAAGGTCCTGACCGGGCATGGATTGGAGGTGGTCGTGCTGGAGGCCGGACCCTCCATCAAGCATACCGACTTCCTGACCCATGCCATGCCCTACGATTTCCCTTTTCGGGGACGGGGCAACCCCCAAGTCATCCGGAAGGACGGCTTGCGGGCGGCGAGGGAGCAGACGCCGTTTTCCGGCTACTACGCCAAGGAAAGCGAGCATCCCTACACCAATGCTCCCACTACGGGCGCGCAAAAGCCCTACAAGTGGACGGGACGATCCCGGATTCTGGGGGGGCGGACCCTGCACTGGGGCCGCCAGTCGTTCCGCCTGGCCGAGTTCGACTTCAAGGCGGCGAGCATCGACGGCTTCGGGGTGGACTGGCCCTTCGCTTACGCGGACCTGGCGCCCTACTACGACAAGGTGGAGGACTACGTGGGAATCCAGGGGTTCAAAGAGAGTCTGCCCCAGATTCCCGACGGACGGTTCCTGCCCCCCTTCGCCTACAACTGCTTCGAGCATCTGATCCGGAAGGCGGCGGCCCGGAAAGGCTGGCGCATGACGGCCCTCAGGACCGCCCAGTTGAGCCGGTACCACCGGGGACGGCCGCCCTGCCACTACTGCGGAAGCTGCGGCTTCGGATGCGACATCGGGGCCTTCTTCTCCAGCATCGCCGTCACCCTTCCCGACGCCGCCAAGACGGGAAAGCTCACCCTGCTGACCGACGCCGTGGTCCGGGAGGTGGTGGTGGACCAGGAGGGCCGGGTCCGGGGCGTCTCCTATGTCGACCGGAAGAGCAAAGTGGAGCGGAAGGTCCGCGCCAAGGTGGTGGTGTTGGCCGCCGGCACCCTGGAGTCGACCCGCATCCTGCTCAATTCCGTCTCCCGATTCCACCCCGCGGGCATGGCCAACGGCAGCGGCGTCCTGGGC
This sequence comes from Candidatus Aminicenantota bacterium, assembly GCA_026706325.1. Lineage (GTDB taxonomy): Bacteria > Acidobacteriota > UBA6911 > RPQK01 > JAJDTT01 > JAJDTT01. Next base: position 3,521 of record JAPOYZ010000195.1, on the reverse strand, counting down.
CGTTACCTGACCGATCACTTCACCGCCGGCCAGGTGATCGGGGTCCTGCCCGAGCTGGTGGGGTCGAAAATCCGCAACGACGACGGCAAGGCCAACGGCTCCTACATCCCCCGGTACAGCAATCTGGAGACCCGCCATCCCAAGTTCATTCGCGGCTACGCGATCATGGTCAAGGGGGGCAGCAATGTCTTCCCGGGACACGCCGACCTGATCGGCGGTTTCGGAGCCGGCTACAAGAAAAGGATCAAGGAGCTGCACCCGGCGGTGGTCCGGATCTACGCCCGCGGGGAGCCGCTCCAGATCTTCGACAGCTACGTGGAGATCGACAAGGACGTGGTGGACGCGTGGGGAATCCCGGTGCTGAAGTTCCACTACAAGCGGACCGACAACGACTACCACATGCTGGAGGACGCCTTTCAGAATCTGCAGGAGCTCATGCACGAGGCCGGCGCCGAGGTCCTCAGCGAGGACAAGTCCCTGAGCGCTCCCGGGCGGATCATCCACGAGATGGGAACCACCAGGATGGGCGACGATCCCCGGACCAGCGTCCTGAACCAGTTCTGCCAGGCCCACGAGATTTCGAATCTGTTCGTCATGGACGGCGGTTGCTGGCCCAGCTCCGCCTGCCAGAATCCCACCGAAACCATTCTGGCCGTCGCCTGGCGGTCCAGCGACTATCTGGCGGAGCAGTTCCGGACGGGCGATCTCTGAGTCACCCTGCTACGGTTCGTTACGTCGACATCCTATGACGGTCGTCCGGATCCTGGACCTGCGGCTGACCCGGCGTGGCCGGCACTCTCAATTCGACCTCCGCGCCCGTGGCGGGTGAAGCGATCTTCAGTCTCGCCCGTTCGCCGTAGCAGAGGCGGAGCCGCCGCCGCACGTTCGCCAGGCCTTGGGCGCCGGTCGGCGGACCTGCTGAAGGGAACCCGGGGCCGTCGTCCGAGACGATCACTTGCAACGTCTCACCGACGATTCGGGATTCGATCCGAACCGTTCCCGCTTCGATCCCGGTGCTCACGCCGTGCTTTACGGCGTTCTCGACCAAGGGCTGGATGGAGAGGACGGGGACGGCGATCTGCCAGGTGTCTTCGGCAATGTCAATCCCGGTGCGCAGGCGCTCTCCGAGACGCAGCCGCTCGATCTGGAGGTAGGCTTGGACGATTCGCATCTCCTGGTCCAGAGACACGAACTGGCGATTGCCTTGCAGCGAGTAGCGGAAGATCTCAGCCAGACTGACCAGGGTTTCCCGGGCGTCCACGGCGGATCGAGGAATGGTGGCGTACAGCGCGTTCAGGGAGTTGAACAGAAAGTGGGGGTTGATCTGCGCCCGGAGGGCGTCCAACTCCGCCTCGGCCACCAGCCGATTGAGTTCGGTCCGGCGCCTGCGCTCCAGTTGATCGGAGAGTTCGGCGGAGAGCCGGTCCAGATCCTCCAGGTCCCGGCTCAGATACCGGTGTCCGCCCCGCCGGCGACCCAGCAGCAGACGGCAGGTCTCATCGCCGCTTGTTCGGATGGGAACTTCGACTTCCGCCCAGCGATGGCGTTGAGACTTGCCGTCGGTTTCCCGGTCCGGTCGAATCCGGGTCCGAATCAACTTCTTCCCGGTTTTGATGCCATCTTCCACGACCTGCCAGCGCTCCGCCTTGGCGAAACGGGCCATCACCTCGCCTGCACGGCCCAGAGATTCCTCGCCGCCTTCGTCGTCATCCAGACAAGCACGGATCTCCCCGAGCGCCTGTTCGGGGTCGCCTCGCCGGAAAACGGTGGTTTCCAGGCGATTCTGCACGCGCTTCCGCATCGCCGGGAAGGCCACCAAGGCCAACCCTCCCGCGACGATCAGGATGGACTGGGCGAAGGGAGCGTTCGAAGTGGGCTCCAGCAGACCCAGAAATCCAGCGAGTCCCAGCAGCAGAATCGCCGCCGCGGCCGCCAGCAGGGCATTGCCGAGAAACCGCACGAACACGTCCAGCAGCAGCAGTCGGTGGGCTTGCAGGAGAATGACGAGAGCCAGTGGGATTCCGGCGTGGTGCAAGACAATTTGATGAGCCCAGGCATCGGACCCGTGGCTCGAACCGAAGTGAATAAAGGAGACTGCGAAGAAAAAGAGCGCCATGGCCGCGATGGCACGCAGGCTGGCGCCTTTGAGCCGGCGCTTCTCCCGGGCCAGGGCCGAGGCCGCGAGGAGCGCCAACGCACCGAATCCGAATGTGATCAGGAGCAGTCCGAATCGGTGCGAGGACTCGCCCCCTCCGAACAATTCCGCCAAGTGGGTGGCCACCGCGGTCAAGGACAGCAGGTACCCGCAAACGAGAATCCAGCGTTGGCCGGTTCCCAACGAGAGATGGAGGAGGACACCCGGAAGCAGACTCAGAACCGCGAAACTCAAGGCCACGGCGATTGACGTGTAACCGCCTCCGAGTTCGATGGTGGTCATGACCGTCAGAGACAGGGCATTCCAGAGAAGGGCCAAGGTGGCCGCCATGGCCGGCACCACGAATTCTCCTCCCGGATCCCGTCGCCGTCCCAGCCACAGCAGGCATAGGAATGCGCCGAAGATGATGACGCCCGCAGCGTGTCCCAGCGCATTGATGATGAATGGGAGGTTCCCTTGCATCGGTTGGAACAGTCTACTATGCGCCCCAGGAAGCAATCTTCACGTGCTCTCCGGTAACCGGCGTTTGTCGGACCAATTGGTAGAATCGGCGATCGATGGCGCGCGAACGGCGATTGAGGAAGATTGAAACGTGCCCCTGAAGAGATTGCGCGTACTGGTGGTGGACGACGAGCCGCTGGCCCGCCGCGTGCTTCTGGATGGGCTGGACCTTGTGGAAAACATCCAGGTTGTGGGCGAGGCGGACAACGGTGAGACGGCCTTGCAGCAGATCGGCCGTCTCCAGCCGGACCTGGTTCTCCTCGATGTCCAGATGCCGGCCATGGACGGTTTCCAGGTGATTCGGCGGCTCAAGGGCCCCCTGCCGGCCATCGTGTTCGTGACCGCCTACTCCGAGTATGCGCTCGATGCCTTCGAGGTCGGCGCCGTGGATTACCTGCTCAAGCCGGTCAGCGAGGATCGCCTCGGAATGGCTGTCGACCGGGCCCGCCGTGCCCGGCGCAGGCCCCGGGAAAGCGCTCTCAGAGTGGAGAGAACCCTGGCCGCTCTGGAAGGGCGCGAAACCCGGACTGTCGCCAAGCTGGTGGCTCGCCGCGGGTTGGACTACTACCTTTTGGACCTGGACGACGTATACGCACTGCAGGCGGACGGAGAGATCGTTTGGATTCTCACCTCACGCAGGAAATTCCGGGCCGTGCACAGTCTGGGGCGTCTTGAGGAACGACTTCGAGGGACCCAGTTTCAAAGAGTTCACCGAAGCGTGCTGGTGAACACGAACCGGATTCGAAAGATGAGTGCTCTGAGCAGCCGCCGTTGGCTTCTGATCCTGACCAATGGTCTGAAATTCATCGTCAGCAAGCGCCGGGCGCCGCTGGTGCGGGATCTGCTTTTGTAGCTACGGGGAGTG
>JAPOYZ010000430.1:2846-6315 GCA_026706325.1 Candidatus Aminicenantota bacterium | reverse complement strand
CCTCTTGCCGTTCGCCGGGCTTCTCGTAGTAGGCGACCAGTCCCGCCAGAATTGCGGCCACGGCCACCGCCGCCAGGACTCCGATGGTTCTCTTGTCAGCTTTACGCATAGTCCACCTGCTTATCCAGCGAGTTCCCGGAGTTCGGCCTTCTGCCGATGAGCCGCAGACGGCTCACCCCCGGCCAAGATGAGCGCAACCCCCAGGGACCAGATCCACGGAATTGCCGCCGCGGCCGATCTTCGTGTCATGTTTTTTCTCCGCCGGCGTTTCGTTCACCATATAGGTTAACAATTGACCAACGGTCGAGGAGGAGCGGAGCGGAGCGGCGGTTTTCTTACCGCCGTCCGGGACGGGCGGTTTTCCTACCGCCCGTTGGAGCGGTTTTCTTACCGCCGCCCGGGAGCGACTTTCCTGTCGCCCCGTCTTCATTTTTGTTTATTGTACAAGTCGGCGGTGGGGAAGATTAGAGGAGTAGAAGAGTAAAGGGGGGACCGCGTCCCCCCTAACCCCCCAAGAGGGCGACTAAAAGTCGCTCCCATCGGGCGGTAGGAAAACCGCCCCTCCGGGTTAACAGCAGATTTCGTGGATCATCCGCCGATAGATCTCCACCGCCTCCTCGAGCTGTCCGATGGAGATCCACTCTCCCACCGTGTGGGCCTGAGCGATATTGCCGGGACCCAGGACCACCAGCTCGTCGACCTGGTCCTTGATCCAGATGGAGTCGGTTCCGTAGGGGACGGTCTTGGGCTTCCGCCCGCCGCTGGCCCGGGAGGCGAGTTGCACCAGGCCGGCGCCGGGAGAAACGTAGAAAGGATCCTTGTACGTGGTCTCCACCTCCAGGCCATGGGCCCGGGCCCGCCCGGCGACGATCTCCATCAGGTCCCGGCTCCCGTCGCCGGGCATGGGCCGGAATCCGATCTGGCAGGTGCATCGGGCCGCGCTCACGTTGGGGCGGGTGCCGCCGTCGTCGAAGACCATGTTGAAACCGTTGGTGGGGGGATTGAAGTCCTGGTTCCGATAGCGCGGGTCCTGCTTCACCTCCTTGGCCAGCTCGGCCATTTCAGCCAGGAACGGAGCGATCAGAAAATTGGCCGAGGTGCCCAGATCGGTGCTGGTGTGGGCGGCTGTCCCCCGGGCCGTGGCCATGACCAGGACCCCGCCCTTGTGGGCGTAGACCGGCCACAACTCGGTGGGTTCGGCCACCACGGCGTAGCGGGGACGCGCTTCGCTGAAGAACCGCGATTCCCGCACCACCTGCTTGGCTCCGCCTCCGCCCACTTCCTCGTCGGCGGTGGCCATGACCAGGACCGGCTGCTTCAGTTCCCTCACGTCGACGGCGGCTGCGGCGGCCATGGTGGCGGCCAGAGGCCCCTTCATGTCGCAGGACCCCCGTCCCGAAATCTTGCCGTCGCCCACCACCGGGTCGTAGGGATCCCAGTCCTCTTCCTGTCCCGGCACCGTGTCGGTGTGGGAGAAGAAGGCCAGCCCCCCGGTTCCCGATCCCTTCCGGCCGACGATACTGACCTTGGTCTCCCCGTTTTCGTCCACGTAGTCCAAGCGCTCGGTTTCGAAGCCGTGCCCTCGAAACCGCTCTTCCACCAAGTCGGAGACCAGGACGTTGCTCCAGCGGCTGACGGACTTGATGGCGACGAGATCCCGGGTCAAAGAGACGGGGTCGAGTTTCATGCGAATTCCTCCTGATCGGCAACCCGGCGCCGGAGTCTTCCCGGCGCCTCCTGTTTTCTCTTTCGTTTTTTCTCTTTGCTTTCCGTCAGGCGAGGATCTCGTGGACCAGCCGGGCCGGGTACTGATCGGTGAGGCGCTCCTCCAGGCCGTGGCGCCGGTAGACCAGGTCCCGGTGGTTCAGGCCCAGCAGGTGCAGGAAGGTGGCGTGAAAGTCGTGGACGCTGACCCGGTCCACGGCGGCCTTGTGGCCGATGTCGTCGGTGGCGCCGTGGACGTAGCCGGCCTTGACTCCCCCTCCGGCCATCCAGAGGCTGAAGCCGTCGGGACCGTGATCCCGGCCGGCGGCGCCGCCGTCTCGAACCTGGGAGATGGGCATGCGGCCGAATTCCCCTCCCCAGACGACCAGCGTGTCGTCCAGCAGCCCCCGCTGCTTCAGGTCGCGAACCAGGGCGGCCGACGGCTGGTCCGTCTTCCGGCAGCAGTATTCCAGCTTCTTCTTCAAGTCGTTGTGATTGTCCCAGATCTGGTACTCGATGAAGATCTGGACGAAGCGCACGCCCCTTTCCACCAGCCGCCGGGCCAGCAGGCAGCGTCTCCCGTAGGAGGCGGTGGCTTCGTTGTTGAGACCGTACATCTCCTTGGTGGCCTCGCTCTCCTGGGAGAGGTCCAGGGCGTCGCTGGCGGCGATCTGCATGCGGGCGGCCAGTTCGTAGGAGGAGATCCGGGCGGCCAGGTCCGGCTGCCACGGACGTTCCATGCGATGAGAATGGTCCAGGCTGCGCAACAGCGACCGTTCGGCTTCGATCAGGGGGTTGGGCAGCCGCTCCCTGGGATTCAGGTTGAGCACGGCCGGATCCTTCTCCCGGAACCGCGGAGCCCGGCCGTGCCCTTGTGCCGGCGCCGGGTGCCCTGATTCCTCGGAGGCCGCCAGCCCGACTGCCAGTTCTGAATTCCGTTGACCGGGAGGTTCTTGTCTTCCAGAACCACATACCCCGGCAGGTTCTGGTTCTCGGTGCCCAGGGCGTAGGTCACCCAGGCCCCCATGGTGGGGCGGCCGGTAATGGTCCGGCCCGTGTGGAAGAGGTTGATGGCGGGCTCGTGATTGAAGTGCTCGCTGTACATGGACCGGACAAGGGTGATGTCGTCCACGATGGTGGCCGTATGCGGCAGGAGCTCCGACAGCTCCATCCCGCACTTCCCGTGCCGGGAGAACCCCCAGTAGGACGGCATCAGAGTGCCCACCTGATCCATGTTCTCGATCTGGTTGAGCAGGTCCCGGGGGGCGGCGCCTCCCGCCATTCGAGCCAGGGTCGGCTTGTGGTCGAAGAGGTCGACCTGGCTGGGGCCGCCGTTCATGAACAGGTGAATGACCGACTTGGCCTTCGGCGCGCGGTGGGGGGGCTGAGGCGTCAAGTCGATCCGGGGCCGGCCCGGGTCGGGGCCCGGAGAACCCGGAAGATCCTGCTGCAGAAGCCAGGCCAGGGCCGCGCCGTGGACTCCGTCGCCGAGACGGGAGAAGAAGTCCCGCCGGGAGCCGCGGAATTTCGGTCCGAAGTGGGTCATGGGATGTCTCGCCCGGTCAGTCAATATACAGAAACTCCGCCGAATTGAGGAGAGTCAGGGCCACCGAGCTCAGCGCCGACCAGCGGGCCCCGGGCCCCCGCGGCGCCGGATCGTTCTTCCGTTCCAGGTGGCTGCGCCACTCCCGCTGCAGGCGCTCCAGCGACTTCTCGATGCGCCGGCTCTCCCCGGATGTGGGATAACGGCCCAGGACCTCCAGGT
>JAPOYZ010000430.1:0-2836 GCA_026706325.1 Candidatus Aminicenantota bacterium | reverse complement strand
CCCTCGACCTGCCCCGGCATGTCTCCCGGAGACTGGTCCATGAGCCGCCCGGCCAGGTAGCGGGCGTGGCCGCGCATCAACTCTCCGTTGACGAGCTGCAGCGCCTGCAACGGGACGTTGGACTGCCGGCGCTGGCCGCAGTTGGGGATCATCACCGGATAGTCGAAGGCCTCCAGGGAAGAGACGGGCATGCGGCGCCGCTTGAGCAGGTAGACGGCCCGGCGCCACCCGCCCGGGGTCGATTCGGGCACCACTTCGCCGCTGGATTCCTCCTTCAGGTGAACGGGGATTCCGAAGGGAGTCGGGTCGAGGCGCCCCGTGACCCGCAACACCGAATCGTGAATGGCTTCGGCGTCCAACCGCCTCAGAGGCATCCGGGAGAAGAGGAGGTTGTCCGGGTCCTGTTTGCTCGCCCGGGGGCCGACCCGGGAGGTCTGCCGGTAGGCCGCCGAGGTCATGATCAGCCGGTGCATGGCCTTCATGCTCCAACCCCGGTCCTCGAACTCGGCCGCCAGCCAATCCAGGAGCCGCGGATGGGACGGCTGGGACCCGGTCCGGCCGAAGTCCCCCGGGGTGGTGACCAGTTCCCGGCCGAAGTGATGGCCCCAGATCCGATTGACCTGGACCCGCGACGTCAGAGGGTGCCCCTCCTGAGTCAGCCAGCGAGCCAGGCCCAGGCGGTTTCCGCTGGTGTCCCGGCCAGGCGGCGGCAGCGGCCGGTAGGGCTCCAAGCCGTTGCCCGACAGGACGCGGGGCACGCCCGGGTATACCCGTTCCGCCACCGACCGGGCTTCGCCCCGGTTCAGGCGATAGGCGGGGGAGGGGTCTCCTCCCATGTCGTAGAGCGCCCGGATGCCGGGCAGGGTCCGGTACTTGGTCTTGTCGCGGAAGTTGGTCTCGGAACCGTACTTGGAGTTCTTGATGTGCGCGATGTCCGTCTGCAACTGGCTCGCGGACTCCTTGAATTCGGGGAACTCGTCGCCGAGGGCGGCGTAAGTGGGTTCCACGACCTCCTTGAACTTCCGGGCCAGAAAACGCTGCAGGCTGGTCCGCTTCCCTTTCGGCGTGTCGGCGATGGTTCTGAGGTCCGCCTGCAGGTTGGGAGGAAGGGTGTCCAGCGCCTTCTTTTGGAACTTCTCCTTGTAGGGCCGGGCTTTGTCCTCCAACTCCTTTTCCAGGTTCCGGAGCTTGACCTGGAGGGGGGCGTTGTGGGCCGCGATCTCCTTGACGTCCGCTTCCAACGCGACGCGCAGGACCCTTTCGGTGGGCGGACGCCAGTCGTAGGGGTCCAGCGCCGTCTGGAGGATGGCGGCCAGGCTGTAGTACTCGTGCTGACTCAGGGGATCGTACTTGTGATCGTGGCAGCGGGCGCAACCGATGGTCAGGCCCAGGACCGACGAGCCCAGGACCTGAAGCTCGTCGGCGATGATGTCCATCTTGTCCTGGAGCGACCGGTTGGGCTGGTTGTACGTCCCGTCGGGAGTCAGCCGCAGGAAACCGGTTGCGGCGAGGACGTCCACCAGTTCCCGGGTGACCCTCTCCTGATTCTTGTAGTCCACCAACTCGTCGCCCGCCAGTTGCTCCGTCAGGAAACGGTCGTAGGGAGTGTCGCCGTTCAGCGCCCGGATGACGTAGTCGCGATAGCGCCAGGCATGGGGGCGGACCTTGTCCTCGTCGACGATTCCCTCCGAATCGCTGTATCCGGCCAGGTCCAGCCAGTACTGGGCCCAGCGCTCTCCGTAGGCGGGAGAGTCCAGCAGTCGGTCCAGAAGCCGCTCGTAGGCTCCCGGCTCCCGGTCCTCCAGGTAGTCCAATACTTCCCGGGCGGTGGGAGGCATCCCGGTCAGGTCCAGGTAGGCCCGGCGCAACAGGACCAGCGGCTCGGCCTCGGGAGAGAAGCCCAGACCCTTGGACTCCAGCCGTGACAGCAGAAAGAGGTCGATGGGATTGCGAGCCTGTTCCGGGTGGAGGACCCGAGGCGGCGCCGGCCGCCGGGGGGAGCGAAAGGACCAGAACTCCTTGTCCTCAGGGGCCAGGGAACGGTCCGCGACGGCTTCCGCCCCCGGTGGATCGTCGCGGGCGCCGGCCAGAATCCACTGTCTCAGAACCTCCACCTCGGCCGTGGTGGGCGGCCGGATCTCGTCCAGGGGAGGCATCTCCTGAGAGATGATGCGGGAAAAGAGCAGGCTCCGGCCCGGGTCGCCGGGGACGAGGGCCGGGCCCGATTCGCCTCCCCGGAGACGGGCGGCGAGGGTCCGCAGGTCCAGTCCCGCCTCCTGCTTCGCCTTTCCGTGACAGTTGACGCAGTGCATCTGAAAGAAGGGCAGCACGTCCTTCTCGGTGTACGCCACGCCGCCGGTGTGCGGGGCCTGTCCGTCGATCCAGAGCCGGATGGCCCCGATCTCTTCCCGGGACAGGTTGACGTCGCCCGGAGGCATGGCGCCCGAGACCAGCTTGGAGACCAGCAGGCTCCGGTCCGAAGCTCCCGGCACCAGGGCGGGGCCGGACTTCCCCCCGGCCAGCATGGACTCGAGCCTGTCCAGTTGGAGTTCCCCCTGGGGAGAGGCGCCGCTGTGGCACCGCAGGCAGGTCCTTTCGAATATGGGGAGAATGTCCCTTTCGAAGTCGGAGTCATCGGACCGGGAGGCCGCAAGCGCCGGCCCGAGGATCAGGCAGGCCAACGGCGTCAGCCAGAGATTGCGTACCATGATTGTCGTCTCGCCGGTTTCAAACCTACACTGGAAAATGCTTTCCGGGCAACTGAAGATGAGGAAAGAACCTAACAGTCCGTGGTGAAAGTCCCGCGAGCACCGAGACCGTTCCTGCGCCCGCCGGA
>JAPOYZ010000480.1 GCA_026706325.1 Candidatus Aminicenantota bacterium | reverse complement strand
GTCATTCACGCCCTGCGGAACCTCAGCTTCCAGGTGGAAGAAAACGAGTACGTGTCCATCATGGTTCCGTCCGGCTCCGGAAAGTCCACTCTGATGAACGTCATCGGCTGCCTGGACACGCCGACTCGCGGGCAGTACTTCCTCCACGGGAAACTGGTGAGTTCGATGAACGATGACGAACTGGCGAGGGTCCGGAACCAGGAAATCGGCTTCGTCTTCCAGACCTTCAACCTGCTGGCCAGGGCCTCAGCCTACAAGAACATCGAGTTGCCGCTCATCTACAGCCGGCTGCCGGCGTCACGGCGCCGTTTCAGAACCCGTGAGATTCTGGCCCAGGTGGAACTGGAGGACCGGGCCCACCACCGGCCCAACGAATTGTCCGGAGGGCAGCGCCAGCGGGTCGCCATCGGGCGGGCTCTCGTCAACCGTCCGTCGATCCTCCTGGCCGACGAGCCGACCGGCAACCTGGACTCGCGCACCGGCCGGGAGATCCTGAACCTCTTCGATGCCCTCCACCGAAAAGGCAACACCATCGTTCTGGTCACCCACGACCCCGGCATCGCCGAGCGCGCTCATCGCGTGATCGAGTTGCTCGACGGCAAGATCACGCGGGACGAGAAGCTGCGCGGACCGGAAGGATCAGAACATCTGGGTCCGCCAGAGATCGTGGAGGTGAATGATCCCCACGAGCCTTCCGTCGGCGTCCGGCACCGGCAGTGAGGTGATTCTCTTCCTCTCCATCAGGTTCAGCGCCTTGGTGGCCAACTCGTCGCCTCCGATGGTGACGGGATTCGGAGTCATGCACTCGGTGGCGGTGCAGGCGAGGATCGATCCGCCTCGACTCTGCAGCATGCGGCGCAAGTCACCATCCGAAATGACCCCCACGAGCCGGCCGTCTTCCGCCACGATCCCGGCGATGCCCAGTCCCTTGCGGCTGATCTCGTCGATCACGTCCTTCATGGAGGTGGACGCTGTGGCCTTGGGAATCTCATCCCCCCGGTGCATGAGATCGGACACCAGAATCAATCGGCTGCCCAGCCCCCCGCCCGGATGGAGCCGCGCGAAGTCCCGTCGCCGCAGTCCCTTTTGCTCCGAGAGAACGACGGCCAACGCGTCCCCCAAGGCCAGGGCGGCGGTGGTGGATGCCGTGGGGGCCAGGCCGAGCGCACAAGCCTCCCGGTCCACTCCCACGTTCAGAACCGCGTCGGAGTAGTGGGCGAGCGTCGATTCCATCTCTCCCACCAGGCCGATAACGGGGACGCCGAGCCGCTTGAGGGTGGGAAGCAGGCGCACCAACTCATGAGTCTCGCCGCTGTTGGAGACGGCAACGGCCAGATCCCTCTCGGCCAACATGCCCAGGTCGCCATGGATGGCGTCGGCGGGATGGACGAACAGGGCGGGCGTCCCGGTGCTGGAGAGGGTCGCGGCGATCTTCCGGGCAATGATGCCCGATTTCCCCATGCCGGTGAGAACCACGCGCCCGGTGCAGGAAGACAGCAGCTCGATGGCCCGGTCGAAACCATGGTCGAGACGGGCAATGAGAGCCGCGACCGCCTCGGCCTCCGTCTCCAGGACTCTCCGGGCCGTCTCCCGGGACCGGCTGGACCCGGCATTTCGACTCGGCGCGGTCTCAGCTGGCACGACCATCCTCCCCAGGTTTCTGGGGCTCGAAGCCGGCTTCCCTGGTCAGTGCGTCGAGCCGGCGAAGTTGCGTCAACATACCTTTGAGCCGATCGATCTGCAACGCGTTGGCGCCGTCGCTCAGGGCCCGCTCCGGATCCGGATGCACCTCCATGAAGAGCCCGTCGACACCCACGGCCACAGCCGCACGCGCCAGGTAGGGGATGAAACCGCTCTCGCCGGAGCTGGACCCGCCGGCTCCACCGGGCAGTTGGACGCTGTGGGTGGCGTCGAAGACCACCGGTACGCCCAGTTTTCTCAGCAGCGGGAGCGATCGGAAGTCCACAACCAGGTTGTGGTATCCGAAGCTGGTCCCCCGTTCGGTGACGAGCAGGTTCCCATTGCCCGTGCTTCGGGCCTTCTCGACCGCGTGAACCAGATCTCCGGGCGCCAGAAACTGTCCCTTCTTGATGTTGACCGGTCTTCCCGTGGCGGCCGCCGCGACGATGAGATCGGTTTGACGGCAGAGGAATGCGGGAATCTGCAAGAGGTCCAGAACCTCCGCGGCCGGGCCCACTTGTCCGGCTTCATGCACGTCGGACGTGACCGCAACACCCAACTCGCGGCGGATTCGTCCCAGGATTTCCAGGCCGCGGCCCAGGCCCGGGCCCCGAAAGGAGCGAATGGAAGTCCGGTTGGCCTTGTCGTAGGAAGCCTTGAAGATGAAGGGGACGTCCAGAGCGGACGTGATTTCCCGGAGACGGGCGGCCACACCCAGGGCGTGTTCTTCGCTTTCGATGACGCAGGGTCCGGCAATGAGAAAGAAGGGTTGCCGGCCTCCGAGCCGCCACTTGCGGAAGTCCATCCGTCCCCTCACGGCGACTCCAGATCATACCGCAAAGAGAGAGGCGAAAGGGGTCGGAGTGCGGCGGACCGATCCGGCAGACCTTTCCAGGACCCGGGATGCCGGAACCCGGACCCGGAAAGGAAGGCTTCGATCAAGTCACGGTCACGGCTTCTTCCAGACTTCGGCGCATGGACGTGGCCAACCGCGATTGCTGCCGGTAACGGATGGCCGCCTCGATGAAGCTCGCGAAGAGTGGGTGGGGGCTCAGCGGCTTGGACTTGAATTCCGGGTGGAACTGGCAACCCAGATACCAGGGATGATCCTCCAACTCCACGATTTCCACGAAATTACCGTCGGGAGAGTTGCCGGACACCTGGAGTCCGTAGCTCACCAGGATCTCCTCGTATTCGCGATTGAACTCGTAGCGATGACGGTGTCTTTCGGAGATCTCTCTGTCACCGTAGATCCGGCGTGCCAGCGAACCCTCGTCCAGCAGGCAGGGATAGGCGCCCAGCCTCATGGTGCCGCCCATGGCATCCACTCCCAGCAGGTCTCGCAGCTTGTAGATGACCCGGTGCGGGACCGCGGGATCGAACTCGGAACTGTTGGCGTCCAGGGAACAGACGTTGCGAGCGAATTCGATCACGATGCATTGCATCCCGAGGCAGATTCCGAAACAGGGCATCCGGCGGACCCGGGCATGCCGGATCGCCCGGATCATCCCCTCGATTCCGCGGATTCCGAAGCCGCCCGGAATCAGAATGGCGTCCAGCCCTTCCAACCTCGATTCGTAGTCGTCCCCGACCAGGCCCTCCGAATCGACCCACTGGAGCCGGACCCGGGTCCGGGCCGGAAGTCCGCCGTGGATCAGGGCCTCGCTGAGGCTCTTGTAGGACTCCTCAAAGCCCACGTACTTGCCGATGATCCCGATGGTCACTTCCCCTTCGGGACTCCGGATCCGGTCCATGAGATCTTCCCAGGGACCCAGTTCGATGGGGCGATCGGGCAGGCGGAGAAGATCGGCAATGATGGCGTCCAGACCCTCCTTGCTATAGACCAACGGGACTTCGTAGATGCATTCCACGTCCTTGGCCGTGATGACGGCTTTTGAAGCCAGATTGCAGAAGAGGGCGATCTTCTGCTTGATCTGCTTGGGAAGCAGTTGCCGGGTGCGGCAGAGAAGAATGTCGGGCTGAATTCCGATCTCTCTCAACTCCCGCACCGAGTGCTGGGTCGGCTTGGTCTTCAACTCTCCGGCCGTCTCGATGAAGGGCACGAGGGTCAGGTGAACGAAGATCGAGTTCTCGCGTCCCACGTCGATTCGCATCTGCCGGATGGCTTCCAGGAAGGGCAGGCTCTCGATGTCCCCGACCGTTCCGCCGATCTCCACCACCACTACGTCGGCCCCGTTCGCCACCCTCTTGATGGTGGCCTTGATCTCGTTGGTAATGTGCGGGATGACCTGGACCGTCTTGCCCAGGTACTCTCCCTGGCGCTCCTTCCGGATCACCGTCTGGTAGATCTTGCCGGTGGTGGAGTTGTTGTCCCGGCGCATCTTGGCGCTGGTGAACCGCTCGTAGTGACCGAGATCCAGATCCGTTTCGGCGCCGTCGTCGGTCACGAACACCTCGCCATGCTGGAACGGGCTCATGGTTCCAGGGTCGACGTTGATGTACGGGTCCAACTTGAGGAGTGTCACCTTCAGACCGCGGGCCTCCAGGAGGCACCCGATGGCCGCCGACGCCAAGCCCTTGCCCAGCGAACTCAACACTCCGCCCGTCACGAAAATGAACTTGGTCGCCATCCTAGCTCTCCCCTTCCGCCGCTAAGTTCACGCGTCTCTGATTTGGAAATAAAGAGCCATTTTCAAAGAATGGTCTGACACGTTCCAGATCTTCCCGGGTATCGATTCCCACGCTGTCCTCTTCCACCGTGGCGACCCGAATCGAAATCCGGTTCTCCAGGAACCGGAGCTGTTCCAGCTTCTCGATCTCCTCCAATGGAGAGCGGCGAAGCCGGGACAGATTCAGGAGCAACCGCCGCCGGTAGCCGTAGATTCCCAGATGCTTGAAAAAAGGGGCCTCGCCCTCCCGGGCGTAGGGGATCGGGGCCCGGGAAAAGTACAGGGCCCGGCCCTTCGTGTCTGTCACCACCTTCACCACGTTGGGGTCCAAGGCTTCTTCCGGATCCTGAAGGGGAACGCAAGCCGTGCCAACCTGAACCTCCGGATCTTCGTCGAAACAGGCACAGACCCGGTCGATGGTCGTGGGCGGGAGCGTCGGCTCGTCACACTGGAGGTTGATGAAGACGTCCGCCTCCATCCCCTGCGCCACTTCCGCCACTCGCTCGGTGCCGCTGCGATGCCGGTCCGAGGTCATGACGGCGTTGCCGCCCCAGGAACGGACGGATCGAAGAATTCTCTTGTCGTCGGTGGCGACGAGGACCCGGTCCAGCCGCGCTGACTCCAAGGCGCGCAGATATACCCATTGGACCAGGGTCTTTCCGCCGATCTCGATCAGTGGTTTGCCGGGAAGGCGCGTGGAAGCGTACCGGGCCGGAATGACTCCCACGAAGCGCATAGGGAAAGGTATCCCAGCCCGCCGGCCCGTGGCAAGGGGCTATGGGGACGGGTCCGCCTTCCCGACAACGCCATGGGTCGCAGCGGACAGCTTTCCGCTGAGCCTCTGGCGGAGGACCACCACCAGGCTCCGGGCGTCCTCCGGAATTGCCGTCTGCAGCGAGGGACTGAAGGTCTCGTACTGCCGGAAAGACACGAGCTCCTGTTCCGAAAAATCGATTTCGAGCCCTTTGACGAACAGGAAGTTCTCTCCCAGTGGCTCGCCTGATGCGTTGAAGGGAATGCCGAATATCTCCAGGTCGCAACGTTTTCGACCGCCATCGTCGGAGAAGGTCAGCGCCTGCTTGGGAATAAGAGGACGCACCACCCATTGCTCGCCGTCGCGGCGGACGGAGAGCCGGAACGGAAAGTCCCGGTAGAGGTCAGGAAACTTGAAAGCATTGGCCAGATTGGACTGGGCCGCTCTTTCCGGAGCCACGGACTCGTATCCCCGGCGGTACCGGAGCTTCAGGCCCTTTCGTTTCACCTTGACCTCGATCCGGTGAAACTTGCCGTCCTCCATCTTGGCGCCGGGAACGTACCCCAGAAGGTAGTAGGACCGGCTGTCCAGATAAGCCGTCCGTAGGGGATCGACGAGCTCGTTTTCGTTGGTGAGAAGGAGGCCTCCCGTGTCCTCCGACAGGGTGGCCAGGAATTCTTGAGTCGCCTCCGCGTCTCCGATGTCGAAGTACGTGCCGTGCTGGAAGGGAACCAGCATCAGGCCACGAGGGTCGATGCTGTAGACCGACACCTGGTTGCGATTGGCCTGATCGACGGCCGAGCGGAGACTCCGGCTGTAGATGGAGGCCATGCTGCCGATTTTGAGCGTGGACAAAGTGGCCACCCGCGGCCTGCGCAGCCCGCGATGCAATTGGTCTCTCCTTCGCTGGATGATTTCCGCCACCCTGTGGTAGGCGTTGATGGCATACCCTCTCGAGAAGTAAAGCACCCGCTTGCGCCCCGGAAGGGAACCCAGGTATCGGGAAAGGGCGGAGATCGCCCGGCAAGAGAGATCAAGGCGGGTTCTCAGGTCCGTGAGGTATTGCTGAGCCTCCATTTCCGCGTAGGATACGGGCACCTCCTTGGGGATATCCGGCCCGAAGCGATTGAAGATCTCATCCACCCGCTCCGCAAACTCCTCCAGGCTCGCATCTTCACGGCGACAGGGAACCTGCCCCAAGGCGGCGCCCAGCTTCGCCCGACCCCCCGCGAACGGTCCCGC
>JAPOYZ010000206.1 GCA_026706325.1 Candidatus Aminicenantota bacterium | reverse complement strand
CCCGGCCCTCGGAGCGCTCGCAGAGGCTGCCGGCCAACAAAGTGATCCGGAGACGGCGCGCCAAATCACCCATCCTCCGGCTGGTGGGACCCGGGACCGGCTCGGCGGCGCGGATCACCTGTTCCTTGCGGCCCAGGCAGTTGAAGAGTTCCGGTAACGCCACCAGCCGGGCACCCCGCCCGGCCGCTTCCCGGACCAGCCGCTCGGCGGTCTCCAGATTACGCTCCTTGTCCTCTCCCGAGGTCATCTGAACTGCCGCCGCCCAACAGGTGTCGCCCATGCCGCTCCCGTTCCGAGACTGGTATGATTCTACAGGTTCGGCGCCAGTCTGCGCCGCCCGCGGCTGCGGACGCGTTCCTATTCCCGGTCCAGAGAGTTCGGCCTATGGATCCCGAGAGACTCGATATCGACCGTTGCGAGACAGCACGATCCGGACGCGGACCGGTTTTCCTGCCGGGGCTCCTGCTGCTGTCACTGTTTTTCGTTCCATTGGCCGCGACTCCGCCGGAATTGGAAGAGGACCAGGGGCTGACCGGCTTCGGCCTGGCGTTGCGGCGCCTCCCGACCACAGGTTCTCTGCTTTACATCACGGCCCACCCCGACGACGAACACAACGCCGTCCTGGCCAAGGTGAGCCGGGGTCTCGGGATCCGCACCGCGCTTCTGAGCCTGACCCGGGGAGACGGAGGGCAGAACGAGATCGGTCCGGAACTGTTCGAAGCCCTGGGAGTGCTCAGGACCCAGGAACTCATGCGGGTGCATCGTTTCGACGGCGCTCGCCTGTACTTCACCCGGGCGTATGAGTTCGGCTACTCCTTCAGCGTCGAGGAAACCTTGCAACGCTGGGGCGAGGAGGTGCTGCGGGACGTGGTCCGGGTGATCCGGGAGTTTCGGCCGGACGTGATCTTGACCCTCAACCCCCATGGCGCGGGCGGAGGACAACATCACCAGGCGTCGGCGCGCCTGGCGGCGCAGGCCTTCGAGTTGGCCGCGGACGCCTCTCGTTTCCCGGAGCAACTTGAGGAGGGCCTTCTGACCTGGCAGCCATCCCGCCTGTATCAGGCGCCGGGTGTGGGGTGGGCTTGGGGTGATGCAAGTTCCGCATCGAGCCGGACGGCCGCCATCGAAGTGGGCGAATATGATCCGCTGCTGGGAGAATCGTACGCCGAGTTTGGAGCCCGGGCCCGGAGCAGCCATCGCTGTCAAGGGATGAACGTCCTGCCCGAGCCCGGATCGCGTACGGCTTACTTCCGTCTGATCGAGGGCGATACGGATCCGGGCGACGGAACCGGCTTCTTCGGCGGCCTCGATATCTCATTGACGAGAGTAGCCCGGCATGACCGGGAGCTGGCCGGCGGCCTGGAGAAACTCCAACGTCTGATCGGGCAGATCCGGGACGGCTACGCCCAGTCTCATCTCGATCAGGCGGCTGTGGGAGTCATGCAGGGCCTGGCGCTGGTCCGGGAATTGGCAGCCCGGACCGGCAATGCGGAGGCTCGGTTTCTGCTTCGAGCCAAGGAGCAGGACTTTCTTGCGGCCGCCCGCCGGGGGCACTTCATCTACCTGGACGCGCTGGTCCGCCAGAGCCGGGACGGACGCGTCAATCCGGGAGAAGAACTTCTGGTCCAGGTCCGCTTTCTGAGCCGTTCCGGGAGTCCGGCGCGCCTGCGCTCGGTTCAGTTGTCGGGCGCTGGAGATTGGAACGTCCGGAGCCTGGGAAGATCCGGTCCCAGCAGCGAGTTCCGGGTCACGGTCCCGGCCGAAGCCGGCTACACGCAGCCGTACTGGTTTCGGGCCGATTCGAAAACCGATCTTTTTTCGGTCCGCAAAGGTTTCAGCGGCGTGGAGGCGGTGAGTCCATCAGTCCTGAAGGCCAAGGTCACGTATGTTTCGGGAGATGTCGAAGCCAGCGCCGAGGTTCCCGTCCAGTACCGCTGGTTCGACCCGGTGATCGGCGGCGAGAGGCGGCGGGAACTCCAGGTGGTCCCGGAAGTGACTCTCGAGTTGGAGCCGGAGGTCCGGATCTTCGTTCCGGGAGCCGCGCAAGGGAAGACCTTTCACGTCCGGGTGGAGAACGAGCGTCCCGGGAGTCTCGATACGGTTGTGGAACTGCTGGCGCCGGAGGGCTGGCGGGTGCAACCCCGGACTCGCGCTCTTTCGTTCCGGCGGGAGGGAGAGACCGCCACCGTCACATTTGCAGTGGAGCCGCCGCAAAATCTCGAACCGGGCAGCTACCGGCTCGAGGCCCGGGCGAGAGCCGGAGCCAGGACCTACTCCCAGGGCTACCGGTCCATCGACTACCACCATGTCGAGACCCGGCACCTCTATCGGCGGGCCCGGTCGCTGGTCCAGGCGTTCGATGTGAAGGTGTCCCCGGTCCGGGTCGGCTACGTGATGGGAGTCGGCGACCAGGTGCCGGCCGCCATCGAGGACCTGGGATTGGATCTCACGTATCTGAACGCGTCGGATCTGGCCGAGGGTGACCTGTCCGGTTTCGACGTCGTCGTCACCGGAGTCCGGGCCTATCTGAACCGCGCCGACCTGAGATCCAACAACCATCGGCTTCTGGAATATGTGCGCCAGGGCGGGCATTTGCTGGTCCAGTACAACAAGTACGAGTTCAACCGGGAGCAGTACGGTCCCTACCCGGCGCGCATTCACCGTCCCCACGACCGGGTCACCGACGAGACGTCACCGGTGCGGGTTCTGGAACCGGCTCATCCCCTCCTGAGCTGGCCGAACGCCATCACCGATGCCGATTGGGAGGGATGGGTCCAGGAACGGGGTCTTTACTTTCTGGGGGAATGGGATCCTGCCTACCGGCCCCTCCTCGAGTTGCGGGACCCGTTCCCTTACAACCCCGAGGCCAAGCGCGGTGCCCTGGTCGTGGCCCGCTACGGGAAGGGGACCTATATCTACACCGGCCTGGGGTTTTTCAGGCAGCTCCCCGCCGGTGTGCCGGGCGCCTTCCGGCTCTGGGCCAATCTGTTGTCCTTGGGAAAAGCGCCGTGACGCTCCTCTTTCCTCATTCCTCTAAAATGATCCAATGCTCTCGCTGGGGATCGTCGGCCTGCCCAACGTGGGCAAGTCCACTCTCTTCAACGCGCTGACCTCAGGCGCGGCGGACGTATCCAACTATCCCTTCGCCACCATCGACCAGAACGTGGGCCAAGTGCCGGTCCCGGATCCGCGGCTCCGGGAATTGGAGCGGCTGCTTGCGCCCAGCGAGTGCACGCCCTGTTTCGTGCAGTTCATCGACATCGCCGGCCTGGTGCGGGGCGCCAGCCGCGGCGAGGGCCTGGGAAACCAGTTCCTCGGTCACATCCGGCAGGTCGATGCTCTCGTCCACCTGGTGCGCTGTTTCCCGGACCCGGATATCGTCCATGTCCTGGATCGGGTGGACCCCGCCCGGGACGTGTCGGTCGTGGAAACGGAACTGATGTTGGCCGACCTGGAGGTCCTTGGCCGGATCGTCTCCAAGCAGCAAAACACGTGGAAAACCGATCCCCGGACCCATGCCCGGGAGAAGGAGCAGTTTCTGCTTTTCCAACGATGCTTGGAAGATGGGGTTCCCCTCAGGTCGCTGGACCTGGACCCGCAGGCACAGCGGCGCCTCAAGGGACTCGGGCTGTTGACGGGCAAGCCTGTCGTCTATGTGGCCAACGTCGCCGAGGAGGACTATCCGCTCGGAGAGGACCAGCCCTGCGTCCGGTCGCTCGGGGCGGAGGTGGCTCCCGCCGGCCCGAACCCGGTTCTGGTGGTCTCGGCATCCCTGGATCATGAACTTCAGCAGTTGGAGCCCGAGGACAGGGAGGAGTTCCTGAACGAACTGGACTTGCCGGCCCCGGGTCCGGAGCGCCTGATCGGGCGTGGGTTTCGACTTCTGGATCTGGTGACCTTCTACACCGTCGCCCGGAACAAGCTTCGGGCCTGGGAGATTCCCCGGGGCACGACGGCGGTCCGGGCCGCCGGGAAGATCCACACCGACATGGAACGGGGATTCATCCGCGCCCAGGTGGCTTCGGGCGCGGAGCTGTGCCGGATCGGCAACTGGAAAGAGATGCACGACAAGGGCCGAATCCGAACCGAGGGCAGGGAATACGAGATCGAGGACGGGGACGTGGTGGAGTTTCTCTTTTCCCCGTGAGAGGCTGTGCCGTCCGCCGTTGCCGTGTGCGGCACGGGGCAGCCATAATACCGGCGCCATGGGAGACTCGGAATCGGCTCCTCCATCCCAGTCCGGCGTTTTTCTGCGAACCTTTCAGGCCTTCCGGTACCGCGATTTCCGCTTGATGTGGACCGGCGCCTGCACCTCCGCCATCGGGACCTGGATGCAGACGACGGCCCAGTCCTGGCTGGTCCTCACCCTGACCAACTCCCCTTTCTATCTGGGTTTGATCGGCTTTCTGTCTCAAATGCCCATCGTCCTGCTGGCCCTCGTGGGAGGAGCCGCCGCCGATCGGGTGGACCGGAGAAAGCTTCTGCTCTTCTCCCAGTACGGCCAGATGGCCTCGGCGTTCATCCTGACACTTCTGGTCTTCTCCGGGGTGGTCGAGTTGTGGCACTTCCTGGTCCTGGTGACGGTGGTGGGGACGGCCCAGGCGTTCGGTGCTCCGGCCTTTGCGGCACTGATACCCGGTCTGGTGAAACGCCGGGACATGGCCAACGCGGTTGCGCTGAATTCGATCCAGTTCAATCTCGCGCTGGTGATCGGACCGGTTCTGGCCGGGTTGATCATGACCTCCTATGGCGCCGTCGCCTGTTTCGGACTCAACGGGCTCTCCTTTCTGGCGGTGATCTGCAGCCTCTACCTGATCAAGAGCAGTTTCCGGCCCGACGCCAGGAAGGAGACGGTCTGGGAGGGCATCCGGAACGGTCTCCGTTTTGTCCGCGCCCGAAAGGCGCTCTGGCAACTGAGTCTTCTGGGTTTCGTCCTGACTTTCAGCGCCCTTCCCATGACGATGCTCCTGCCGGTCTACGCCCGGGACATTTACGGAATGGGGCCCGAGGGCTATGCCGGGATGATGACCTGCTCGGGCATTGGAGCGGTGGCGGGGGCGCTGATCTCGGCCAACCTGGGATGGATGAGCCGCAGAGGCCGGTTCAGCATTCAGGTCCAGGTCGTCCTGGCCCTGCTATTGGCCCTGTTCGCCGTCTCCACGAACCTCTACCTGGGGCTGCTGCTTCTCTTCCTGTGCCGGGTCTGCCTGATGGTGCTCTTTGCCTCCGTCATGACGCTGGTCCAGGAAGCCACGACGGAGGAGATGCGCGGGCGAGTCCTGAGCATTTTCAATCTGGCCATGAGGGGAGGAATGCCGGTGGGAAACCTGGTGGCAGGACTCCTGGCCTCCCGCATCTCCGCACCCTTCGCCCTTTTGGTGGGAAGCGTACTGATGGGAGGAGTCGCCGTTTACTGCCTCCTCCTCCGGGTGCGGGTCACACGGCTGTAGTGGTTCAAACGAAGTTTCTGGCCATGACTCGCGCCCTGTCCGTCAAACGGTATTTCCCGGATCAACTTTGGCGGAGTCGCGCCAGGGCCTCACGGGCGGTCACTATGGGGATGCCTGCCACTTCCCGGAGTGCGAGCAGGTGTTTCTTGTCGCCCGAAACGATCAGGTCGGCCCGACCGGCGATTGCCGCAGCTAGAATCGGGTTGTCCTTGGGATCGGGGGACAGGTCCACTCCTGGCGGCTCGTCAAGGATCAAGGCTCGTGTGCCGATATTCTTGACGATTACCGATGCTTCATCCGCGTCGAGAAACTCCTGAAGTCGGGGTCGTGCCAAGACGTTGGTCAACTCGGCCAGTTGCGCCGCGGACGTCACCAGTTGCAACTCGCCACGCAACCAAGCCCGGTACAACTTGTCGGGCGGAGTTCCCTTCGTGATCAGAGCGCCGATCAGAATGTTGGTATCAAGAATGACCCGCACGCGCGGCGTTTAACTCTTCGTCGATCAATTCGAGGATTTTTCGTTGGTCGTAATGGGCATTGCGGTCCTTGACCTGGGCAACAGTCAGGTCGAAAATCCGGCGCCGTACGGCTTCATCGACAAACCGGGATAGATCCCCTTTCCTGCCGCCAATGCGGGCAAGGTACATACGGAGTGCGCGGTCAGTTTCTTCTGGAATGGAAAGGCTCCATCTGATCATCGATCAAGTTCCACACATAAGCGCATAAACATTTATGCATACAGCTTATCAAGCCTCCGCGCATACCGTCAATTTTGCGCCAGCACCGCGTCTGCTCGATTTACGGTCAAGAAACCGGCGCTCGTCGGTCGTGCCGATCAACGTCTCATTCCTCCCTTCTCATCTTCCTATCG
>JAPOYZ010000076.1 GCA_026706325.1 Candidatus Aminicenantota bacterium | reverse complement strand
CCCTGATCCAGACCCTGGCTCTGACCCTGGGCAACTACGCCATCATGGAAAACCGGCGCCAGGAGGTTCTCGAACGGTGGAACCGGAGCGAAGAGGCCCGCTCCCGGGAGCCGGAAGGAGAAAGGGTCGTCCTGGCGCCGGACGGAACCGCGTTGTGGCGTCTCGACGTCTCGGGCTCCGAGGACGAGAACGCTGCGAGTTGGGAGGTGCTCCGATCACTACCCTGAAAGATGGCTTCCGGATGAGCCCGATTGAATTGCCTGCGGGACCCGGCGCGACCGGGGAGGCAGAGGGGGAGCGGGGATTCAGCCTCATCGAGTCGCTTTTGGCCACCGCCGCCTCCGCGCTTCTTTTCTCTCTGTTTCTGGGGGTGTTCGACCAGGCTCAGACCACCGTCACCAACCTCACACGTTTGATGGAACGGGACCGGAACCTGATCCTGGCCCCCGTCCTTCTGGGTGGATGGATCCTGGGAGCGGGCAACCGGGAATGGAACCGGGCCGGGGACGGAATCCTGATCCAATCCGGAGTCCTCCGGATCGAGTCCGACCTGGACGGGAAAGACGGGTTTCCAGACGGGCGTGTCGACGGCAACTTCGAGAGCCTGTCGCTCCGCTGCCGGACGAAGCACTTGCAGCTCAAGAGCGGTGCCGGAAGCTTTCAATCCGTCCTGAAACAGATCCGGCAATGGGAAATCCGGATGGACGGACGGTCGGTGAACCTCCGCGTCACCGGCGCCGTCAGCCCGAATCTGCTGCACTGGAGATCGGACGGAGAAACCACCGAAACGATCCGTTACACGCTTCGGAACTACCGGCCCAATCTCTTCCCTCCCCGGAATGGATGAACTTCGGACGTCCGAATCGGAGGCGGGACTTGCCCTGTTGGCCGCCCTGCTCACGACGGCTCTGGTCGCGACCCTGGTCTGGGTCCTGAGCGTCCAGAACCTGATCCAGTGGAGGCTGCTGCAAGGGGTCGAGGCGCGACTCTACAGCATGGTCCTGGCCCAGAACGGAATCGAGTTCGCTCGCGGCCTTCTTCCCCTGGTCGATCTGAACCAACTCCTTTCCGGTCCCGACGGCTCCTTCTCCGGAACCGGCCTCGCCGAATGGAGAAACCCTCTCCCCTTCGCGGAGGCTCGCCGCATGGACCCGGAGAGTTGGACACCCGGCCGCGACGACGGACTTCCGTTTCGCGCCGGCGCCCTACTGCTGCCCAACGGCTACCCGGATCCTGGAGGAGGCCGTTTCTACTTGAGGTTTTCCAACAATCCCGAGGAGCCGGCCCACCAGGACCGGGACGGCGTGATCCTGGTCCGGAGCATGGGAGTGGCCCCTCTCAAACTACAGGACCCCTTCCTGGCTTCGACCCGAAACAGCGTGACACTGATGGAATCCCGTCTTTTGCAGGAGACCGCATTTCGACTCCGGAGCGCACTCACCCTGGTGGGAAACAGCGGAGATTTCCAGTGGACTGGAAACCAGTTCCTGCTGGACGGAGGACTCCAAGAACCGGCCGTCCGCTTCCTTTCCCTGGGAGGCGATGGACTCGGCCCCGATTTTTTGCTGAACCTCAGTCCGGCCCAAGCCCAGCGGATCCGGGGTGCCGGACCGAAGCCTTCTCTCCGGGACTCGACGGACACATACCGCGAGGACTCTCGCCGTCGTTCCCTTTTTCAAGCTGCGTTCTGGAGACATTTCCAGGATCAACTTCCGAGCCTGTCGTCTGCCCTCGGGATTGTTCATCTTCCGGAGGGGGGCATCCTGCCGGCTACGGATTCGGGAGTCGTCGTCGCCCGAGGGAACCTGGTCCTGCAGGGAGACGAGCGAGTTCGGGGAATCCTGCTTCACCTGGGTGGAGGCGCCGTCATTCTGAAAGACCGCGCCCGGATCACGGGAGGACTCTGGCTGTCGAACCTGAGTGTGGATGGAGACACGATCAGCGCCGGCTCCCTGAGCCTTCGTCTGTCCGGCTCGGCTGCGATCCGGTACGACGCGAACGCCGTCCGGGCGGCACTACGGAGCTTTCCACCGACTCAACTGGGTTGGCGGCTCCTCTTTCCGGAGATGGAGCTGTGACGGGCCGATCGTTCTCGGGTGGCGCCCAAGTCCGGCTTCCGGCCGAGATGCAGGCACGCGATGCCTGCCGAAAGGGTTCGGTGCCGAATCTTGTGGAAGCCGGAGGACTTCAGCAACCGGTCCAGATCCTCGGGCTCCAGGAACTGCCGCACCGACCGGGAGAGATAGTCATAGGCCTGACCATGTCCCGAGATCCAACCGCCCAGCCGAGGCAGGATCCGCACGAAGTAGAACAGATACAGCGACCTGAGCAACGGCAGCGTCGGGAGAGTGAATTCCAGAATGGCCAACACGCCCCGGGGACGGAGTACCCGGTGCATTTCAGCCAGACCCTGGCGGTAGCTCTCCAGATTCCTCAATCCAAAGGCGATGCTGACGGCGTCGAATGACCGGTCCGGAAAGGGGAGGCTCAGCGCGTCCCCTTCGGTGAATGAGACTCGGCGGCCGGCCGCGGAACGGGATGCCTTCTTCATACCCAAAACCAGCATGGGATGGGAGAAATCGCAGGCCACCACCGAACCCAGGCTGGAGAGCTCCAGGGCCAGATCTCCGGTCCCGGTGCAGAGGTCCAGGATCCGCGGGTCCGGCGGCAGGCGGCCTTCCAGTTCGCGCCTCGTCAGCCGTCTCCAGTACCGGTCCACGGACAGCGAGAGAAGACGGTTGGCCCGGTCGTATCGGGGGGCGATGGCGCCGAACATTCGGCGGATCCGCCCCGATTCCTTGTCTTCCATCTGACTCCCGGGAATCCGCGGCGGCCCCCAAAGGCCCCTAATTCAGTTGCTTCACCTGGTCCCAGGCCCGCGCCAGGTCCTGGTCCGGAATGTCGTCCCGAATTTCCGTGATCCCGATCGCCGCCAGCAACACCACGACCGTGCGTTGATTCCGGCGTTTCTTGTCCCGCTTCATGGCCTCCACGACGCGGCTCGTGGGAACGGTATCGATGGTTGGCAGAGGCCCGATCTCCCGGATCGACTGCACCGCCCGGTCCCGTGACTCCCGGGACAACCCGGTGCGCCAATGCGAGAGATGAGCGGCAGCCATCATTCCGTAGGCGATCGCTTCCCCGTGCGTCACCCCCCGGAATCGGACGGCGGATTCCAGTCCGTGACCGAAAGTGTGTCCCAGGTTAAGTATTCGCCGCAGATCCGATTCGCGTTCGTCCTGGGCCGTAACCTCGGCCTTGATCTGGCAGCAGCGCCGGATCAACTGCTGCATCACCAGGGCTTTCCGGGCCTGGATCTCTTCCAGCGACGCATTCAGCCAATCGAAGAATTCGGCGTCACGGATGAGGCCGTACTTGAAGACCTCGTAGAGTCCGGACTGATACTCTCGCCGAGGCAGGGAGAGGAGAGTCCCGGGATCGATGCAGACCAGGCTCGGCTGCCAGAAGGAACCGACCATGTTCTTGGCCAGGCCGTAATTGACTCCGGTCTTGCCTCCGACTGAACTGTCCACCTGAGCCACCACCGAAGTCGGGATCTGGATGTACGGAATGCCCCGCATGAAGGTGGCGGCGGCAAATCCCGCGATGTCCCCGGTCACGCCGCCCCCCAGGGCCACCAGGGCCGACGAGCGATCCGCGCCCCCACTCACGAGCTTCCCGTAGATTCGCTCGACGGTTCGAAGCGTCTTGCGGGCTTCTCCGTCCGGGATCAGGATCTCCGACACCCGGAACCCCGACTCCGCCAGACCCTTCATCAACGTCTCGCCGTAGAGTTCGTGGACCACCGGATTGGAGACCAGGAACAGCCTCCGGGCCGTTCTTCGGTCCCTCAGCAGCCTCGGAACCTCGGCCAAGAGGCCGGGATCGATCAGGATGTCATAGCTGCGGCCGGGAAGGATGACCTGAACCGTCTTCACCGGATTCCTTTCCTGCCCTGCACGGGTTTGGGAATCAGCGGAGGCATCACTGCGGCTGGCGCGGTCCAGGGGAAACGCGGTCCCGGGCTGATCCTAGCCCAGCACGCCTTCCAGGGGACTGCTGGCCGTGGCATAGAGCTTGCGGGGAATCCGTCCCGCCCTGTAGGCCAGGCGACCCGACTCTACGGCCAGCTTCATGCTCCTGGCCATGGATACGGGATCCCCGGCCCCGGCAATCCCGGTGTTCATGAGGACGCCGTCCACACCCAGCTCCATGGCCAGCGTGGCGTCGGAAGCGGTCCCGACCCCGGCGTCGACGATGACGGGGACAGAGGCGAACTCCAAGATGATGCGGATGTTGTTGGGATTCTGGATGCCGAGGCCCGAACCGATGGGGGCGCCCAGCGGCATCACAGCCGCCGCACCGGCATCCTCCAGCCGCTTGCAGACGATGGGGTCGTCATTGGTATAGGGAAGCACCACGAATCCTTCCTTGACCAGGACGCGCGTGGCTTTCAGCAAGGCCTCATTGTCGGGAAAAAGCGTGCGTTCGTCTCCGATCACCTCCAGCTTGACCAGATCCGACAGGCCTGCCTCCCGGCCCAGCCGGGCGTATCGGATCGCCTCGGCCGCGGTGTAGCAGCCGGCCGTGTTGGGGAGAAGCTGGTAGCGGTTGGGATCGATGTAGTCCAGGAGGGACTCCCGGCTTCGATCGGATATATTGACGCGCCGCACGGCTACCGTCACCAGCTCGGATCCGCTGGCCTCCAGGGCCTGCTCCATCTGGCTGAAGGTCGCGTACTTCCCCGTTCCCACCAGCAAACGGGAGCGATACTCGCGTCCGGCTATGGTCAACGTGTCTTCCACGGCCCCTCCTCCCACGAAATGGACGATTTCGATCCGATCGCCGCTTTGGATCTCCTGCCCGGCCCACCGGTTGCGGCGGACGATCTGTTCATTGACCTCCACCGCGACCCGACCCCCGTCAAGCTCCAGATCCTGAACCAGATCCGCCACGCTGCGGCCGGGTTCGACCTGGTGCCGCAGGCCATTCAAAAGGACTTGGATCTTGCTCATGGGTCCATCGTTTTCGGGCCCAGTCTACTACGACGCCGCGCCCGTCTTCCAGCCGTACGGAGCCCCGTTCCAGGGGAGATCGGCGAGGCGCAGGCCAACCGTTCGGCTCTGGGGGAATCGCAGCCGGCGCGACGGATCAGGATTGCTGCCTGGCTGAAATCGCGATTGCGGAGGAGCCTTCGCCGGGATCGTTCGATTCCGTTGTGAAATCCGCCCTGCGGAGGTTCCCCCCAATTGGCCGTTCAAAGTGCATTCCCGGACCCGTTGCGGCCCGGCATCCTTGCCCCTAACCGTCAGCGCAACAGATAGGCCGAGGCCAAGCCGATATAGGCCGTCAGCGTCAGGAGATACATCTGCCGCCAACTGGGATGGTTCTCCCAGTCGAAGTTCCCCTCCCACTGCCGGGAAGACCTCACGAGCAGCAGGATGATCCAGCCGCCCCAACCGGCGAGCAGCAGACCCAGGCCCGCCAGCAGCGACGGCTGTCCGGACAGGAGCCCGAAGATGGCGCCGGGGACGAGGGCCAGAAACGGCAGGACGAAGAAAGGAGCGATGATCCGGATCGACCGTTGCACGCCATAGATGACGGGAAGCGTCCGGCAGCCGCCCCGGCGGTCTCCCTCCACGTCGGAGAAGTCCTTGGTCGTGACCGCCCCCAAAAAATAGGTTCCCAGGATCGCGCCCAGAATCCAGGGCTCGGGCTGCAGCACATGCTTCACGGTGGACCAACCGGCCACCGGCAGCAGAGTTCCCCGGACCAGGGCAATGGTCAGGTTGGCCCAGATGCCTCGGGACTTGGTCCGAATCGGGGGCACCGAGTAGAGAACGGTTCCCAGGGCGCCTGCCAGAACGGCGAAGAAACACTGGAGATTGATCCAGGCGGCCAGCAACAGGGCGAAGACCAGGAAAGCCAGGCTGAAGCACCAGGCTTCCCGTCCGGAGATGCGGCCCGAGGGCAGCAGGCGGTGAGGCTTGTTGATCCGGTCGATCTCCTGGTCGAAGATCTGGTTGAGCCCGTTGGAAAAGGCGTTCAACGCGGCCGCCAGAACGGCCCCGGCCACGATCCGCAAAAAAGTGCCCTCGGCCCCCGGGCTCCAATCGGAGACTCCTTTCGGATCCGCCGAGAGTCCCATGAGGGCGCCGCAGACCATCCCCAACGCCGGCACCAGCAGGGTGAAGGGGCGAATGAACCGGAAGTAACGGACGATTGGTTCAGGCATGACGCGGCGGGTGCTTTACAGTCCGTGGTGAAAGTCTCGCGCAGCACCGAGACCGGGGCTGCGCCCGCCGGACAAGGCGCTCTGAGGGAGCATATCG
>JAPOYZ010000530.1 GCA_026706325.1 Candidatus Aminicenantota bacterium | reverse complement strand
GACAGACTCGGGAGGATATTTGTGCTGCATGTAGTCGGTCAGGGACAAAAAGAGAAAATCGGCCAGATTCCTCTGCACGAGCCGGACACCGGCCGCCAGCACGAAGAGGCTGGCGTCGGCACTGTAGATCTCCGGCTGCGGCCTGCCCACGAAGCCCTCCAGGTTCCCAATGCCGTGGGTCCCGACGGTGGCGGCCGCGGCCCGCTCCGATGAGAAGGCGATTCCATCCAGGTCCTTCGTCAGCAGGTCCCGAAGTTTCTCCTTGGCCGTCACCATCGCCACCTTCCTGCCGGCACGGGACGCTGCCGCCAGAATCGTGTCGCATCGGACATAGCGGGACGAGTTCATCATCAGCTCCCGGCCGGTCCGGGGATCGAGGAAGAAGTTGCCGCTGATCCCGGTGACGGAAGGGGGAACCCCGGAGACGATGCAGGCATTGTTCACGTTGGTGAAGGAGGGGAGGGCGCCCCGGACCACGGTCTCGAATCCGGCTTCAGCCAGACCGTCCAAATGGGGCGTGCGGCCGCGATTCCTGGAAACCTCCAGGTACTCGGGGCCGCATCCGTCGATGCAGACCACAGCCAGCGGCTTGGCCGGAGGCCGGTATTGCACCCCGTTGACCCGGAAAGGCGCAGTGCTGATCCGCATCAGGCAGCCGTCAATCGGAGAAATACCAGCGCAGAATCCCGGGGCCCCAGAACGCGGCCACGGCCGATGCCACCCCCAGGAACGTTCCGAACGGCAACGGATAGCTCCGTCCCTTGGAGCGGGCCCGCATGTAGATGGAGCCGGCGGCGGCCCCTATCACCGAACCCACGAAGACGCTCAGCAAGGCACAACGCCAGCCCAGGAAGGCGCCCAGCATGGCGGTCATCTTGACGTCGCCGAATCCCATCCCGTCCACCCCCGAAAAACGGCGGTAGAGCGCAGCGACCAGCCACAGGAAGCCGCCTCCCAGCCCGGCTCCCAGGAGAGAGAATCCCAGGTGGTCCCAGGCAGGTAGTGACGCCGGCCCGGTCTCCCAGCGGAAGAAACCCGGATCCTGCAGAGGCGACAGGAGGATCCCGGCCGCCAGGCCTCCGACCGTCAGGACATCGGGCAGGATCCGATGGTAGAGGTCGATGACGGTGAGAGTCAGGATCAGCGCCAGGAAGAGGCAGCAGATGACAAAGGCCGAGGACCATTCGAACCGGATCCAGGCGCCAAGAAACAGAACCGCCGTCGCGGCTTCCACCAGCGGATAGCGGCGAGAGATGGGTGCGTGGCACGCACGGCAACGACCCTTGAGCAGCAGGAAGCTCAGGATGGGAATGTTGTCCCCGGCCGGGATCGGTTTCGAGCAGCCGGGACAGCGGGAACGGGGCCGGATGACCGACAACCCGCGTGGGAGGCGGTGAATACAGACGTTGAGAAAGCTCCCGATCACCAATCCGGCCACTACCGGCACGACTGCGATCCAGTCCATTTCCCGCAATTATACGCGCGGGACGGAAGGGTCCCGTTGCTCCGGGAGTCGGGGCCGCTCGAATACCGGACTAGTCACGGCGGGCCAGTACGATGTCGTTGCTGTCGACGATGGTGTACATGGCCTTCTCCAGGTCGGTCACCGCCTGCTGGTAATCCACCCGCGCCCTCAGTTCCTGCACCTGCGACTGGCTCAGGTCCCGTTGATACCGCAGCACCTCGAAGTTGGTGGACAACCCGGCCTGGAAACGCTTGTTCTCGCCCTCCAACTGGGCCTCCGAGAGCTCGCGCGCCACTCGTGCCGCCTCCAGGCGCTTCCTCTGGGTGGCGATGCTCTCATAGGCATTGCGCACTTCCACGATGATCATCTGCTGCTGGTTCTTCAATTGGCTGGCGAGGCGGCGCTCCCGGATCAGGAGGCTGGCCCTCTCGGCCTCGTTGGCCCGATTTCTCAGGGGAATCTCCACGCTGACGCCAAGAGTGTAGTTGATGTAGTCGAACCCGAAGACCTGACCCCACGAATTCCCGAAACTGCCGAAGAATGGATTCGACGGCTGAGGCACGTTTTGCATCCGGGTATCCGGAACACCGTCCCCATCCGTATCGACGAACTGACTCACCAATATCTCTCCAGCCCGTCCCGTATTGGTCAAACTCGCCACCAGGTCTACAGTGGGTCTTCCATCCTGGCGGTAGTACTCCCGATCCACCTCCACCTGTTCCTGGAGCAACCGATTCTGGTCCAGTTCGGGGCGCTTCTCCATGGCCCTGGCGATGGCCTCATCCAGGGTGATGGTCAGATCCTGGACCCGGGGAAGCTGGGTGGGAATCAGGGTCAGATTCCAGAGGGGCGCCCTCGGGTCCGGCGCCAGGTGGCGTTTGAGTCCATTTTGGGAGGTGATGATCTGGACCTCCGACTGGATCATCTCCTGTTCGCGCGTGGCCACTTCGGCGCGGGAAGCAGTGATCTCGATGGGCGCCATGACACCGATCTGGACCCGCTTCTGATTGTTCTCATGCTGGATGATGGCCAATTCCATGGACTTGCGGATGGCCTCGTAGCTCTCGATGGCAAAGACAAGTTCCCAATATTGGTTCTGGACCTGCTGGACGATCTCCGACACCTTCTGCTGAAACTGGCTGTCGCTGATCTCTATTTCCAGGTTGAAGAGCTTGAGCTGACGCCTGGTCTGGGTCTTGCGGAATCCCCTCCAAAGAGGCTGGCGCAGACCGACGGCGAAGTTGGATCCGAACGAGGGGTTCATGAACGAGAAGGTGCTGTTGGTGCTGAAACGGTTGTTGTTGAAGCTGAAGGTGAGGCTGCTTCCGTTGGGCAGATTCTGAATCAGAGAGGTATCGAAGTAGATCCGGTCCGTCGTGTTCACCGGTATTCCCTGACCCGCGTCCAGGATGGACCGGGCGGGATTCTCAGTGGCCGCCCACCCCACCTCGAACTGGATCCGGGGATCGTAGAATCCCCTGGTCCCGAAGATCTGCTGGCGGTTCAGGTCCTCGTTGTAGTCCTCGATGGCGATCTCCAGGTTATTGAGCAACGCCAGCCGGATGGCGTCCTTGACACTCAACTCCCGGACCGGTCTCTCGCGGCGCATCCGATCGGCCCACGACTCGGGCCGATCGATTTTCGGCATCTGCGGACCGTCTTGATCAGGGGCCGATTCTTCCTGGGGAACAGCCCGCAGGAAGGGCACCGCAAGCACGACAAAAACCGGAAGGAAAATCCCCTTGACGCTCTTCATGGCATCTCCTGGAAAAGGCTCTGGACTGGACAGACCATGGCAATGACCCGGGCACAACCAGCCCGGACTGTAACATGAGGGCTCATCCTATCGTTTACGAACGAACCCGAAGGATTGTTTCACGAAGGCGGGAGGGCGAGAAGCAGCGGCGTGGCTCTCTGCGGCGAGGGATCACTGGAGTTGCGGGCAGCGGAAGGGGATGCGGCGTTCGAAGGAGGCTGTGCGGGACGGCCGAAAGCCGCCCCGCAACCTGCCGTCATTCCTCGGATTCGGATTCGCTCGGGCGCTTCCTCTTCAGAGAGGGCCGCTTCAGCGTCGGACGATCGCCCTTCAAGGTGGGCTCTTCCCGATCGTCCCTGTCGTTGGTCCGGCGCTTCAAGGTGGGCCGGCTCGCGCCGCTCTTGGTTCCACCCTGCCCCGGACGGATCTCCGCGCGGTCCATCTGGATCAGACGCGCCTTCACCCGGTCGAATTCGGACGTGCTGACCACATATTCCTCCTTGGGAGGCAAATAAGCGATCTCCTCGTTCACCTTGGCGATCCGGTTCTCGAAGCTGGGGTGAGTCCGGAAGAAGCTGGCGAACTTGCCGGGACGGCTCTTGTCCTTGGCCTGCATCTTTTCGAAGAAGGAGATGAATCCCTGTGGGTCGTATCCCGTGTTCCAGAGATACTGGGTGCCCAACTGATCGGCTTCGGCCTCCGACTTGCGGGTGATGCCCAGAACCGCCAGGTTCATGCCCATCCCCAGCCCCTGGTAGAGCGCATACTGAGTCCAGCCGCCGGTGAGGATCAGGGCCGGCAGCGCCGCAAACTGCATGAGGTTGCCCTTGGTCATCCTCTCCGTGGCATGCCGGGCCGTCACGTGGGCGATCTCGTGAGCCATGACACCGGCCAGCTCGGCCTCGTCCTCCGCCTCCAGGATCAGCCCCTTGTTGATGAAGAAGTAGCCGCCCGGCAAGGCGAAGGCGTTCACCTCTTCGGAATCGAGCACACGGATCACGAAGGGAACCTTCGCATCCGAATTCTTCACGATGAGTTGGCCCAGCCCGTCGACGTACTCGTTCACAACAGGATCTTCCACCAACCGGGCGGTCTGCTCGATCTGCTGGGCGTACTGCGCACCCAACTGGATCTCTTTCTCCAGCGATATGAAGTTGGGGAAGATCAGGGCCACCTTCCCGTTGATATCCCGGTTGCCGATATTTTCCACATCCCCGTGTTTGCGCCCGGATTGTGTCGGGACGTTCGCCAGCAACACGAGGGTGGCAGTCAGGAGAGTCAATGAGATTCGGGTTCTTTTCGTCATGGTTGCGCCCTCATAAGGGTTTGGAACTGCAATTCAGTATATCCATTGTCGAGCAGATCTGCCACGAACGCTCCGGAGCCGCCAACAAGCTTTCCATGTGCGCCGCATCTCTGCTAACTTCCTTCACCATATTCCGATGCTTCCGCCAGCTTCCGGGTTCAAAAGCCCAGCGCCACTCGCCTTCCTCGGCGGAGAGGTCCGCTCCTGGACCAAGATTCTGACCGCGTCCCAGATGGGGACCGTGGACCGGCTGACCACCCGGGACTGCGGGCTCCCCAGCCTGTTGTTGATGGAAAATGCCGGGCTGAACCTGTATCAGATCCTTAAGTCCCGATTCGGGGACCGGCTTGCCGGCCGCTCCACCGCGATTCTCTGCGGCAAAGGGAACAACGGTGGGGACGGTCTGGTCCTGGCCCGCCAATTGGCGCGGCGCGAATCCTCTCCCACGGTGATTCTGCTCTGCCGTCCCCAACAGATGCAGGGAGACGCCCTGGTCCAGTTGGAAGCCTACCGCAAATCCGGTGGCGAGGTGGTGTCCGCGACCTC
This sequence comes from Candidatus Aminicenantota bacterium, assembly GCA_026706325.1. GTDB lineage: Bacteria > Acidobacteriota > UBA6911 > RPQK01 > JAJDTT01 > JAJDTT01. The sequence goes on along the minus strand of JAPOYZ010000530.1, from coordinate 1,264 downwards.
CCGGGAGGAGTGGGAGGAGGTTGCCCCCATCCTCGGCGGCTGCCGGATCGTGGTGGACGCCCTGCTGGGAACCGGGCTCGGACGTCCCGTCGCCGGACTGCTGGCGCAGGTGGTTCGGGACGTCAACGGCAGCGGCGCCTTCGTGCTGGCCGTGGACATCCCCACAGGCACGCCCTCCGACGGCATCCGGTCCATTGGACCATCGGTCCGGGCTCACGCCACCGTCACCTTCACCGCCCCCAAGATCGCCCACGTTCTTCACCGGGAACCGGAGACGTTCGGGCAGATCTACGTCACTCCCATCGGGACGCCTCCCCAGGTGCTGGACACGCCGGAGCACTTCCTGAACCTGATGACCCCTGCCCGGATTCGGGCGCTCCTGCCGGCCCGCAGAACCTTCTCTCACAAGGGCACGTTCGGGCACGTGGCGGTCATTGCGGGAAGCCGGGGCAAGGCCGGAGCCGGCGCTCTGGCCTCCCGGGCCGCGTTGAGATCCGGGTCCGGCCTGGTGACGGGCTTGGCTCCCGACGCCGTCCAACCCCTGATGGCCTCCTTCCATCCTGAGATCATGACGGAAGGTGTGCCGTCCACGCCTGCCGGGACCTTGGCCTCGTCCGGGATCGATGGCATTCTGAAGATTTTGGAGGGCAAGGACGCCGCCGGCCTGGGGCCGGGCCTGACGACGGAGCAGGAAACCGTCGACGTCGTGCGCCGGCTGACGCGCGAGGCCGAGATTCCCCTGGTCCTGGACGCCGACGCCTTGAACGCCTATGCCGGGCAGGCCCGCGAGTTGGTCAACCGGAAAGGTCAACCCCTGGTCCTCACTCCCCACCCGGGCGAGTTCGCCCGCCTGACGGCCCATTCCGTTGCACAAATTACCGAGGATGGCATTTCCATCGCCCGGAAATTCGCCCGGGAACACAATCTCTGGCTCGTTCTCAAGGGATTCCGGACCCTGGTGGCGGCGCCCGGCGGCCAGGTCTACGCCTGTCCGCTGGGAAACCCGGGAATGGCCACCGCAGGAAGCGGCGACGTCCTCACCGGCGCGATCACTTCGTTCCTGGGCCAGTATCGGGCCCAGGCCCGGGCCTCTCCGTCGCAGACCACCGACGCCGTGGTCTCCGCCGTCTATCTCCATTCCCTGGCTGGCGATCTGGCGGCCCGGGATCGGGGGATGGACTCGCTGACGGCCGGAGACCTCCTCGATCACCTGGGACCGGCCTTCCTCCAGCTGCGCGGCCCGGGAGGGCGGGCCGGCAACGCG
>JAPOYZ010000606.1 GCA_026706325.1 Candidatus Aminicenantota bacterium | reverse complement strand
AATGTTCGGTGACGCCGATGAAGCGGATTGCCCCCGAGCGTTGCAGGTCCTGCATATGAAGCGATTCAGGAGTCGTGGCGCAGAGCAACTTCTCCGCGGTCGGCCAATCCGCCGTCTGCCCCCTGACATTCAGCGCCGGGCGCGAATGAGGTTGCAGAGGGTGGTTGCCGCGACGGCGTTGACTGACCTTCGAGTCCCACCTTCACATCGGCTCGAATCATTGCGTGGCGACCGCACCGGACAGTACAGCATTCGGATCAACGACCAGTGGCGAGTGTGCTTTCGCTGGACGGACCATGGAGCCATGGAAATCGAAATAGTTGACTATCACTGAGGAGAAGAGAGATGACCACCGCAGCCTCACCGGTCCATCCGGGAGAACATCTGGCGGAGATTTTGGGAGAGCTCGGCATCAGCCAGTATCGTCTGGCGAAGGCGATGGGCGTCCCGCCGATACGCATCAACGACATCGTCCACTGCCGCAGGTCCATTACGGCGGACACGGCGCTACGGATCGGTAAGGCATTGGGGATGACCCCCGAGTTTTGGCTGAATCTTCAGCGGATGTACGATCTCGACCTGGCCCGCTCTACTGTAGACACCAGCGGGATCCAGCCGTTGGTGGAGGCGTCCGCTTGAATACGCATGGTTTGCCTGCCCTCGGAAATCGCTGTGGATTTCTCGCGCCGGGACAGCGTAAACTGAGGCTCAGATTTGTGTTTCCGGTGAACGCCGGGTTGTTGTGAGGAGGATTTCTCATGTCCAGTTTCTCTGATCTGTCGTCATTTGCTGTTTGTCTGGTTGTGGCTGTCCTGCTGGCGGGAACCGTCAGCGTCGAGGCGGGCGAAAAATCCGCTCCCGCTCTCGACTTCACCCTGAAATCCCTGGACGGCAAGGACGTGGATCTGACCGCGTACAAGGGCAAGGTCGTGATGATCGTGAACGTGGCCAGCAAGTGCGGACTGACGCCGCAATACGAGCAGCTTCAGGACCTGCACGAGAAGTACTCGGGACAGGGCCTGGCGATCCTGGGATTCCCCTGCAACCAGTTCAAGGGCCAGGAACCGGGAACCGACGCGGAGATCCGCAAATTCTGCACCGCCAACTACGGCGTCGAGTTCGACATGTTCTCCAAGATCGAGGTCAACGGCGACGGCGCGGCCGGTCTCTACAAGTACCTCAAGTCGGTCCCGACCTCGCCCAAGGGGACCGGCGAGATCAGTTGGAACTTCGAGAAGTTCGTTCTGGACCGGTCCGGAAACGTCGTGGCCCGGTTCCAGCCCAGGACTCGCCCCGACGACCCCGCGGTCGTCAGCCTGATCGAAAGCAAGCTCTCCGAGCAGTAGAGTCCAGCGCCGCGGGAGGCTCCTCGCGAGGTGCGGCGGGATAGGGTAGACGCTTGCCGGGCGGACTGACGGCGGTCGACTGGGCCATCCTCCTCCTCTACGCCCTGGGAACCGTCGTCCTGGGCTACACCTGCGGCCGCCGGCAGAAGACGACCCGGGAGTACTTTACCGGCAGCGGCCGGATGAACCCGATGCTCATCGGGTTCTCCATGTTCGCCACGCTCCTGAGCACCATTTCCTATCTGGCCGTCCCCGGGGAGGCCATCTCCAAAGGGCCGGGAGGGCTGCTCAACTTCCTGGCCTATCCCTTCGCCTTCCTGATCGTCGTGTACGCCATCATCCCCGTCTACATGAGGAGCCGGGTGACCAGCGCCTACGAACTCCTGGAAGAACGATTAGGGGTGCGGGTCCGGCTGTTGGGGGCGGTCCTCTTCGTCCTGCTCCGACTCACCTGGATGTCGCTGCTGGTCTTCCTGTCCGCCAAGGCCGTGACCGTCATGTTGGGGGTGGACGAGGCCTGGATCCCGCTGGTCACCCTCCTCACCGGACTGGTGGCGGTCCTCTACACGTCGCTGGGAGGTCTTCGGGCGGTGGTGATCACCGACACCGTCCAGGCCCTTCTCATGTTCGGCGGCGCCTGCCTGGCCATCGGCCTGGTGACCTGGGAACTGGGGGGACTGAGCTGGATTCCCACCGGCTGGCAGCCGCACTGGGACGTTCAACCCCACTTCAGCTTCGATCCCGGAGTCCGGATCAGCATCCTGGGATCCATTTTTTACGTCTTCGTCCTCACCATCTGCGTCGCCGGAGGCGACCAGACCATGGTCCAGCGCTTCATGGCGACACGGGACGTCCGCGCGGCCCGCCGGGCCTACTTGACCCACCTGATCGTGAGCGTCGTCATCATTGTCTCCCTCTGGACGGTGGGATTCGCCCTCTTGGGATACTTTCAGGAATTCCCCGGGAAGCTGCCCGGAGGGATTGAGCTGGTCCGGGACGGGGACGACGTCTTCCCCTACTACATCGCCTACATGCTGCCGCCCGGCGTTTCGGGACTGGTGGTCTCCGCCATGTTCGCCGCGGCCATGTCCAGCATCGATTCGGGGGTCAACTCCATAACGGCGGTCGTCACCCGGGATTTCCTGGCCCGCTTCGGCAGGCTTCCGGCCAGCGAGCGAAAGCGAACCCGCATCGCCAAGATCCTGGCTTTCGCCATCGGGGGGGGCGTCGTGGTGGGCGGTTCCTTCCTGCAGCATGTGCCCGGGAACATCTGGGCGGTGAGCAACAAGACCTCCTCGCTCCTGACGGCGCCCGTCTTCGGGCTCTTCTTCTTCGCTTTCTTCGTTCCCTTTGCCAAGCCTCTGGGAGTGGCTGTGGGCACCGGCCTGGGGATCGTGGCCGGCGCGTTGACCGCCTTCTCCGGGCCCCTCTTCGGCATGGATCCGGTCACGGGAAAGGACCCGGTCAGCTTCATGTGGGTGGCGCCCTCCGCCCTGGCCGTGGACCTCTCCGCGGGGACGCTCATCAGCTACTGGCAGCACCGGCGGAGCCGGAGGAGGGTGGCGCGGTAGCAGCTACAGCGACCAGCGGGCCTGGCGAAGCACCGCCCGGGGCGAACCGGCCAGCTTCTCGTACCAGATGCTCAACAGGGTTCCGTCGTTCAGTTCGACCGTGGACGGGTAGCCCAGGTCTCCCGAGTGGCCGTCCGCCGAGAGCGTGACCGGTTCGGACCAGGACCGGCCGTGGTCGGTGCTAAGCCGGGCCTGGTTGCCGTAGGGCCGGCGCCGGTACCCGTAGGTCATGACCAGCCGGCCGTCCCGGAGGCGGAGCAGGTGGGAGGGGAGCCCCCAGACGCCGATGGGATGGGGCATCGACCAGGTCCTGCCGCCGTCGCTCGATTCGGATTGGAGGGTCTCCCGTTCGTTGGCTTCGTTGTGGTTCCGGATCTGGATGATAAGGGTGCCGTCGGCGGCCTCGACGCCATGCAGCTCGTGATAGTTGTGCTGGCTGTCGCCCGGACGGACGGGAATCCCTCCGGCCCAGCGCCAGCTCATGCCGTCGTCGGTGGATTCGCACGCCCCGATCCGGCCCTCGCCGTGGCCGAACTGCTTTCCCGGGTAGAGCAATCGTCCGTCGGAGAGCGGAATGGGTCCGTGGGGGCTGTTGACCGGGACCCGGTAAGGGGCCGACCAGGTGTCGCCGCCGTCGGTCGAGCGGAGCATCCATCCTCCCAGCAGCGCCTCGCGCCGGTGAACCGGGATTCGGGCGTGGGCGGCTTGCCAGCGAGCCAGCTTTTCTTGCGGCCAGGCTCCGTCACTTCCCGGACTCTTGTCCTGGGCCCCGGCCAGCAGCTTCTGGTACGCCACCGAGGTGAAGGTGGTGACCAGCAGGCTGCCCTTTTGGGTTTCCAGGACTCCGGCGTCCCGATCGTCGAGGGGGCCGTCCATCAGGATCCGGGGCCAGGTCCAGGTCCGGCCTTCGTCGTGGGAGCGCATCAATTCCACCCACCCGAAGGGGCAGACATGGCCTTCCCGTCCCCCGGAGCAGACCACGAGCAACTCGCCGCCGGAGCGCCGGGCGACGGTGGGCCACCCGTGATAGAGGTGGGGACGGAGACTGACCACCGAAGTCTCGTAGACGGCGCCGGCCCGGATTCTGCGGCCGCTGGAGAACGTGGCGATGGAAGTGACGGCGGCGGCGGTTCGGATCATCTCTCGCCGATTCAATTTCATGGGTATCATCGAAGACGGACGCGATTCTCGCCCAAGCGAGTCCTCGTGGACAGTTACTCCTTGTCCGAAAAGGCAATCCGGGTCTCTTCCGGAAGTTTTTCAAGGATTTCCGGAGGAATCCGCTGGGGCAAGCTCTTCGAACTCGGTTCGGTCTTCGCGGGAGTGTCGGACTTCCGGGGTTTGGGTCTCTTTTTCATTTCGCTCTATTTCAAAAGCTCTCCACATATCTGCGCCGATCGTAAACAGGTCGCAATTGTAGGAGCGTGTGTATCGCTCAGGCTTGAATTTCGAAGGATACAGCAACCCGGTCGAAGTCATGCCGGACAATAAGCCATATATGAAACCGTTCTTGGTCAAGCGATATTTTTCCAGAATCATTGTCGCATCCTGCCTCCGGTGCCAAAGTGTCTGGTTCCTCGCCCACGCCGGTCTCGCGTATGATAACCCACTCCGGTTGGCTCCGGTAGAGTTGTGCCCGTCCGGTCCAGGTGAGACGGGCGGGCGGCCGATGGACGGTCGGCATGGAAGTCGTGAGGTGCCAAGACACCGGGGGAACGAGCGTCATTAGAACGCGACGTGTCCGGTCCAAGCAGCCGGCTCCTTGCCGAATCGGAGCCGCGCGCAGGAGGTGGAATGTCAGATGCCCACGACCATTCTGAGCTGAACCGAGGGTTGGCCACACGCGCCGTCCACGCCGGCGAGCCCGAACCTCGAATCGAGGGCGCGGTGAGCATCCCCGTTTTCCAGTCGGCCACCTTCGAGACCGCGGGCGAGGAGAGCTACGAGGCGGTTCGCTATGTCCGCCTCAACAACACCCCCAATCACCAGGCCCTCCACGCCAAGCTGGCTTCGCTGGAGGGGGGCGAGGCGGCGGTCGTCGCCTCCAGCGGAATGGCCGCCATCACCACCACGCTGTTGGCGCTGCTCTCCCATGGAGACCACCTGTTGGCGCTGGAAGGGCTCTACGGTGGGACCCACACCTTCGTTACCCGCGACCTGGCGGAATTCGGGATCGGTCACGACCTCATGGACGGCAACCGCCCCGAGACCTGGTCCGCTCTCCTGAAACCGTCCACGCGCGCCATCTACGTGGAGGCCATCACCAATCCCCTGATGCAGGTTCCGGACCTGGAGCGGTTGGTTCGATTCGCCCGGAAGCATGGTCTGGTCTCCATCATCGACAGCACTTTCGCCACGCCCGTCAACTACCGGCCCGTGGAATCGGGTTTCGACCTGGTCGTCCACAGCGGCACCAAGTACCTCAACGGCCATTCGGACCTGGCGGCGGGGGCCGTCATCGGGCCCCGGGAGTTGGTGCGCCGGGTGACCCACAGGTTGAATCACCTGGGAGGGGTCCTGGACCCTCATGCCTGCTACCTGCTGCATCGGGGGCTCAAGACCCTGGTCCTGCGGGTGGGCCGGCAGAACGGGAACGCCTTGGCTTTGGCCCGTTTTCTGGAGGCGCACCCGGCGATCGAAGGGGTCAATTACCCCGGTCTGGAGACCCATCCCCAGCATGGGCGGGCCCGGCAACTCTTCTCCGGTTTCGGCGGGATGCTGAGCTTCGAGGCGCGGGGAGGGATCGCAGCGGCCGAGTCGTTGCTGAATCGTCTTCGAATTCCCAGATCGGCTCCCAGCCTGGGAGGAGTGGAGACCCTGATCACCCGTCCGGCCACAACCTCACATGCCGGAGTACCGCCTTCGGAGCGGATTCGGATGGGAATCTCCGACTCTCTGGTCCGGGTCTCCGTGGGCATCGAGGACCCTGGAGATCTGGTGGAGGATTTCGAGCAAGGACTCGAAGGAATCTCGTGACCGGTGAAGATCGCACTTCAGCCGGGTGAAGCCTCCCGCCGCCGGTGGTGACTTTTGCCGCGGCCTGTCAGTAGACTTGGCCTGCATCAGTAAAACAGGAGCACATTTATGAAGTCCGTGGACGAGCGATACTACGACGATCATCCCGGGTCATTCCGCCTGGCCAGCGGAGGACGCCGCGCCTTTCCCGACGGCGCTACCCACGACTCGCGTTGGATCACTCCCTTTCCCCTCTACATGACTCATTCCGAGGGGGCCTACAAATGGGACGTGGACGGGAACCGGTACATCGACTACGTCGTGGGGCACGGGGCGATTGTTCTGGGACACTCCTACTCCGCCATCGTGGAGGCGGTCAGGGAGCAGATGGGGCGGGGCACCCACGTGGGAGGCGCCACCGAGCAGGAGATCCGGTGGGCCGAGATCGTGAACAAGCTGGTCCCCT
>JAPOYZ010000614.1 GCA_026706325.1 Candidatus Aminicenantota bacterium | reverse complement strand
CTCAAGTGGACGGCGACCCCGGTTGATCTGATCTTCGGTTCCAACTCCGAACTCCGCGCAGTCTCCGAGCACTACGCGGCCGACGACGCCAAGGAAGAGTTCGTCCATGACTTCGTCGCGGCGTGGACCAAAGTGATGACCCTGGACCGCTTCGACCTCCTTTGATGGAGCGACTTTCTTGTCACCGAATGGGAGGGGCGACTTTTAGTCGCCCTCTTGGGGCGGTCAGGGGGGACGGCAGTCCCACCTTTACGCTTTCGGCCTACCAAATCGCAAGGCAAGAAAAAACCAGAAAGTCGCCTCCCCTCCACCACCCCGGGTCAAGGCAGCGCAAAAACAAACAGCGTCGAGCCGGCCCGAAAATCCTCCGTCTCGGGCCAGAGCTGGGGCATGAGACCGGCCACCGCCGATCCCCAGCCGGACGGCGTGGCGATATACTGGCGTCCCGCCACCGAGTAGCTGATGGCCGAGCCCCGATGCCCGGAACCGGTCTGAAAGCTCCAAAGCTTTCGTCCCGTCATGGCGTCCAGCGCGAAAAACAGACCCTCCGCGTCACCGCTGAACACCAGATCCCCGGCCGTAGCCAATTGCGAGGCCAGAAAGGGGTAAGGCGACCGGTAACTCCAATGCTTCTTCCCCGTCAGGGGATCGTAGGCATCCAGGTGTCCATGATGGTCGACTCCCGGCACCTCCTTCAATTTGAAGACACCTCCGAAAAAGTTCATCCCCTCCTGAGGTTCCTCTTCCCGGGCCGTCACCTCCTGGCACCACTCGATACCGGTGGTGTAGTACCACCCGGTTCGCGGAGAGTAGGCGCCCTGGTTCCATTGCCGGCCGCCGCCGATGGACGGGCAGATCAGCTTGGCTTTGTCCAGAACCGGCTCGTTGCGGCCGATCAGTTCACCGTTCGGGCCCACACCTTCGATCCAATTCAGATTGTCCACCACCGGCCAGGCTGAGATGAACTCGCCGTTGGTCCGATCCACCACATAGGTATAGCCCCCTTTGTTGACGTTCAGGAGGAGCTTCCGGTCCCTTCCGTTCACCCTCAGATCCAAAAGCACGCACTCGTACGCCGAATCCCAGTCCCACACGTCATGCGGAATCTGCTGGTGGTACCACTTGAGCTCTCCCGTGTCCGGGTCCAGGGCGATGACCGAGTCGGTGTACAGGTTGCTCCCTCGCCGGTCCCCCCCGTAGAAGTCGGCCGCCGGATTTCCCACGCCCCAATAGAGGAGGTCCAGGTGGGGGTCGTAGGAACCGGTCATCCAGGTCGCGCCGCCGCCGAACTTCCAACTGTCCCCTTCCCAGGTCTCGTGACCCTTCTCGCCCGGACCGGGGATGGTGTAGAAACGCCAAGCCAGACGTCCGGTGGCCACATCGAAGGCGGTCAGATAACCCCGGTGAGCCGAGTCCCCCCCGGTGACGCCGACGATCACCTTGTCCTTGACCACCAGCGGCGCCCCGGTGATGTTGCAGCCGCACTGCTTCAAGTCCTCGACGTTGACCTTCCACAGCTCGCGCCCCGTCTTCCGATCCAGGGCCACGACATAGTTGTCGAGAGTGCCCATGAAGACGCGCGGGCCGGAGACGGCCACACCCCGGTTCCAAGGGCTGTAGATGATCCCGATCTGCCGGGGATTCTCATAATAGTAGTGCCAGATCTCGTCTCCGGTCGCTGCGTCGATGGCAAAGACGCGGTTCCAGGACGAAGTCAGATACATGACGCCGTCCAGAACGATGGGGGTGGCCTGAAGTCCGCCGTCCACGATTCCGGTCTGAAAGGCCCAGACCGGAACCAGCTTCTTCACCGTCTTCTGATTCACCTGGTCCAGGGCGCTGTAACGCCAGAATTGGTAGCTCCCTCCATAGTGGGGCCAGTCCGCCCCGGTGGGCCCGTCCTGTCCCCGCACGGCCCCCGTGAGGGCAAATAGAACCGGGGCCGTCAGCAGGAGACCGAATCCACATGCGAATCGATTCATGATTCGGAGTGTACCAGCCCGGTTCCGAACCCGCATGAGGGGTCGGTGAAAGTGTGAGAGACTGGATTCATCGCCACGAAGGAGGGCGGGTCCGGATGAAGAATTTGCTACGGGACCGAGTCGCCCTGGTGACCGGGGCAGGGTCCGGAATCGGTCGAGCCGCCGCTATCGCCTTCGCCCGGGCCGGAGCCAGGGTTGTCGTCTCCGATGTCGATCCGGAAAAAGGCGCCGAGACCGCGCGGATGATGCCGGCGCCGGCGACCTGTATCCAGGCCGACGTCTCCGTCACGTCTCAGGTCAAGCACCTGATCCGGCAAGCGGTCGACCTTTACGGAAGTCTGGATTGCGCGTTCAACAACGCGGGCATCGAGGGCGCCATCGCCCGTTTCCACGAGTACCCGGATACGGTGTGGGACCGGATCATCCGGGTCAATCTCAAGGGAACCTGGCTCTGCATGAAGTACGAGCTGCGGCAAATGCTGAAACAGGGGAAGGGCGCCATCGTCAACACCTCATCGACTGCCGGCCACGTCGGCTCCCGGGGCCGGATGTCCGCCTACATTGCCAGCAAACACGGAGTGCTTGGCCTGACCAGGACCGCCGCCGTCGAGTACGGAGCCAAGGGGATTCGCGTCAATGCGCTCTGTCCAGGAGCCGTCCAGACCCCCATGACCGAGCGGCTCCTGGGTGCCGATGACGAACGTGCGGAACGGATGGCTCAGTTCATTCCCATGGCTCGATTCGGGACTCCGGACGAAATTGCCAAAGCTGCCGTGTGGCTCTGCAGCGACGCTGCTTCTTACGTCAACGGACTTGCGCTGCCCATAGACGGCGGGTACTTGGCGCATTAGCGGGCGAGCACCGCTTTGACGGCGGGCCGAGGCCTCACTCGCGGGCCGAAGCCGGCGTCAACTCTCGAATCCGAATGTCACGCAGCAGGATGACGCTGCCGGGATCGTGGAGCTGAATGCCGATGGGTCCCGATTCAGGACGGCCGGGAATGGGATTTCCTTCGGTGACCAGGTGTCCGTTGAGCCGGACCCTGATCACTTCCCGGCGCACCTCGATGTCGAACACGTTCCAGTCGTCTTCCTTGCGTACATCCTCCCGGGCGGTCTGGACCATGTAGATGCTCCCCGTGAAATCCTGCTCCACGTCCAGATTGACGATCTGGACTTCGTAGGCGATCTGGGACGGGGTCCGGGCGAGGTCGGCCGCGGCACCGGCCGTATAGCGCCCGCGGCTCGGATCGTGCAGCGCAATGCCGCTATTGCCGCCCGGAGGGACCTTCCACTCCAAGTGGAGGTCGTACTCGTAGAATTCCCGGCGAGTGTAGAGCCAAGCCTGGTTGATGACGACCTTGAAGTCGGTCTTGAACCGGGAACGGTTCAGACGACCCTTGATGCCATTGAGCCAGGGTTCGGGATCGGGCGGATCGAAGGGATCCCACTGCCCCAGCAGATAACCTTCGGGAGTCGGCATCCAGAAACCGGACCCGACGGACTCCCACCCCTCCAGGTTCTTCCCGTTGTACAGAACAATCCAATCGCCGGCATGGGTCTGCGCAGGGGCCAGCATGAGCCACAACAGGACCCCTGCGATTCCGGCGCAAACTCTCTCCCGGTTCCGGACGCGAGCAACTCCGCAGGTTCGCAACACACCCGGATCTTACCAGCCCGAGAGAGGCTCCGTCACACTCCGGCGCCCCCCGTTCAAGCCGGGAGTGCCTATCAGACCTGTATGGAATCATGTTCTTGAATTCACGAATCGGACCTGGGACCGGAATTTTCCCGCCGGCTGGGGACTGTAGAGCGGAGACTGATCCGATGAAGATCCTCATGGGCACCATCAGCCACGAGACCAGCACCTTCACACCCGTTCCCACCACCTTGCGAAGCTTCAGCGAGAGGTTCGGGGAGCTTCAACCCGACCAAATCATCCCGGCGTTTCGGGGCGCCAACGTCCCCACCGGCGGGTTCATCGAGGCGGCTGAAGCTCACGGCTTCGAGCTGGTGCCGACTATTTTCGCCGAGGCCCAACCCAGCGGCCCGGTCCCCAAGCGTGATCTGGACCGCCTTCTGGACCGGATGCTGGGCCTCATGAAGACCGCGTCTCCGGCGGACGGAGTCCTGCTGGAGCTCCACGGCTCCATGGCGGCCCAAGGCATCGACGACGGCGAGGCCTACATTCTGGCGGCGGTTCGAGACCTGGTGGGGCCGGAGGTGCCCATCGTCGCCCAGTTGGACATCCACTCCAACGTCTCGCAGCGCATGGTCGATCTGGCCGACGTTCTCATCGGACGGGAAACCTACCCCGAGGTGGACATGGCGGCCCGGGGCCGGGAGTGCGCCGACGTGATGGTCCGGATCGTCAGGGAGGGCTTGCGTCCCACCATGGCCCTCTCCCAGATCCCCATGTTCTGGGGTCTGAACCAGGTGACCGCACACCCGCCCATGAGCGAAGCCATCGAGCGCCTGCACCGATTGGAGGCCGAACCGGGCGTCGTGGCCGCATCCATTGCCACCTGTTTTGCCTTGGCCGACGCTCCGCACGTGGGAGCTTCCGTTCACGTGGTCACGGACAACGACCCGGCTTCGGCGCAGCGCCACGCCGACGACCTGGCGGCGTGGATCTACCGGCGCCGGGCCGATTGGCACCATCATCTTCCCTCCACCCGGGAAGCCCTGGCCAAGGCGGAGATGCTGGGACGGTATCCGGCGGTCTTCGCGGACAAGAACGACAATACGGGCGGCGGTTCGCCGGGGGACAGCACAGGGATGCTCAGAGCCTTTCTCGACCGCAGCCTCAAGGACGCCTGCGTCCTCTACATCGTGGATCACGAATCCGCGTTGGCCTGTCATCGCGCCGGCGCCGGCGCCACCGTATCGCTCCGGGTCGGGGGCAAATCGACCCCCAGCCAGGGACCGCCGGTTCCCGTGGAGGCCGTGGTGGAAGCCGTTTCCGACGGAGAATTCGCCTACAACGGCCCCATGTACGCCGGCCTGCGGGGAAGCATGGGAGTCTCGGCCCGGATTCGAGTCGACGGCGTCCACATCCTGCTGGTCAGCGTTCGGGAGCAGCCCTTCGACACCGCCTTTTCTCTCACTCTCGGGCTCGATCCCAAGAAAATGCGATACATCGGCCTGAAATCGGCGGCGCACTTCCGCGCCGGCTACGAGGAGTGGGCCGGTCAGATCCAGGTCGTTTCGGAACCGGGCGTGCACAGTCCGGACGCCATCACGTACCAGCGGCTGGGCCGCCGAGTGTATCCACTCGGAGAGAAGTGAGAAAGAATGAGGACTGACGAGAGCGGAATCGCGGGCGAGCGAGGAAGAGGTGCACCAAAAGCGTCACACTCGTCACTTCTCGCTCCCGTCTTCTCCGGTCCGGCTTTGCGTTCGGGACCGCCGGAGCTAGAATCCCGGAATTCGTGGCGATTGCCGCGGACCCTCGGGAAGGGCGCAGGAATGACCCGGCAGCAACAGGACGATCTCGCGGCCGTCAGCTCCCGTTTCGCCGTGCACGGCGACCTGGAGGAGATTCGTCCGTACGGGAACGGCCACATCCATGACACCTACCTCGCCAGCTACCGGCATCGGGGTCACCGGGAGCGTTACGTTCATCAGCGTATCAACCAGCGGGTCTTCCGGGATCCGCCCGTCCTCATGGGAAACATTCAGAGAGTCACCCGGCACCTCAGGCTGAAGCTCCGGCAGGCTGGAGTCGAAGATCTGACGCGCCGTGCCCTGACCCTGGTGCCGGCAAACGACGGCTCCAGCTTTTTTCAAGATCCTGCCGGGAACTACTGGCGCACCTACGACTTCGTCGAAGGCGCTTCGACCTATGACACCATCGCCTCGCCCCGGATGGCCCATGAGGCGGCCCGCGCTTTCGGGCGCTTTCAGAAACTGCTTCTGGACCTGCCGCCCCCGCGTCTTGACGAGACCATCCCCGGCTTCCACGATACGGAACTCCGGTTCGGCCAGTTCCTCTCGGCGTTGGACCGGGACCCCTGGAATCGCGCCCGGGACGCCGCGGAACAGATCCAATACGCCCACTCCTGCGAGTCGCTGATCAGGGTGCTGCCCCGCCTCCGGAAGCAGGGCCGGCTGCCCGAGCGGATCGCCCACAACGACACCAAGATCAACAATGTCCTGCTGGACGCGACGACCGGCAAGATGCTGTGCGTCATCGACCTGGACACGGTCATGCCGGGCCTTTCCGTTCATGATTTCGGAGACCTGATGCGGACCGGCTCCGGAACCCATCGGGAGGACGAGCGGGACCTCTCCAGAGTGGGTGTCGAGTTGCCTCTCTTCGAAGCTCTGGCTCGAGGTTACCTTGCGGAGACCGCCCACTTTCTCACCC
>JAPOYZ010000348.1 GCA_026706325.1 Candidatus Aminicenantota bacterium | reverse complement strand
GGTCTTGTTCTCCAAGGACGGCGGCAATGGCACCGAGAACAGGTCGACCCCTTCTCCCAGCATCACGAGTTCATGCCCTTCGATGAGTGACACCACCGCTTCCGTACCCAGGGAGGAGTAGCTCAGAACGAAATCGGCCCCGGCCCGATGGATGGCCTCCAGGTTACGATCGTGGGTGATTCGGCTCACGATGCGGAGATCGGGTTTGAGGCGTCTCAGGTAAACGGCCAGATAGACGTTCATGGCGTCGTCACTGGTGCTCAGAAGCACCGAGGAGACGTCGTCGAGTCCCGCCCGTTTCAGGACCTCGCGGTCGTTGGCGTCCCCGATGAACACCCGATCGGCGATTCCCTTCACCTGTTCCGCCACCTGTGGATCGCGGTCCAGAACATGGACCCGGAGACCCTTCCTCTTCAGAGTACGGGTGGCAGTCTCGCCGACCCTTCCGGCCCCGATGATGAGACCCGATGCGCTGAAATGGGGCTGGTGGCCATGCAGCATGCGGGCGAGTACGGACAACTGTTCCGACGAGCCCACGACGACCACGATGCTCTCGTGGGTGATGGGAGTGTGAGGGAAGGCGGGAATCAGGTGTCCGTGTTCCCACACGCCGACGATGTTCAGTCCGGTCCGTTCTCGAAGCCGGGTCTGGCGGGTCTGGAAACCGGCCAGCGGCGTGTCGCGCGCCGAAAACTCGGCGATCTGAAGCCCTGAGAAACTACCAACGACGTCCACCTCGCCAAGCCCGGCGCTGACCCGGTTGGCCAAGGACTCGCCCAGGCGGACCTTCAGCGGCAAGACGTGCGTGCATCCGCTCAGTTCCAGAATGTCGGTGGAGTCCTCATTCTCGGCGATACCGACGATGGGAAGGTCGCTGCACATCTCCCGGACGGTCAACGTGATGTTGGTGTTCGTCGTGTCCTCGCAGTTGGCGAGGAGTAGACGAGCCTGTTGCGCCTGCAACCCGGCGTAGGTCGTCTTGTTGTCCAGATCGCCAGTGACGATCGAATCCCCGTCATGCAGGAGCCGGGCAGCTTTTTCGGGGTCCGGTTCGATGACATAACAGGGAATCCCTCGGAGCCGAAGTTGCTTGGTGATCCCTGCCGCAATCTCATCATGGCGGGTGATGATGACGTGGTCCCTGACATCCGCGGCCACTCTGCGAGGGGCCCGAAGCCGGACCTGAGCTTCCATCCAGGGTGCGTAGAAGAAACGGATGAAGGTGAAGGGCAGCACCACCAACATCAGCACGACACCCGAGATCAGCACGACCACGCTGAACAACCTTCCCAGGTCGGTGGTGAAGACCACGTCCCCATAACCCAGGGTGCTCATGGTGATCACGACCCAGTAGATCCCTGTGGTCCAGGAATGGGACTGCCCTTCGTGAACCATGATCACCTGGAAGAGGACGGCGAACAACAGGATGACGACGCAGAGAAAGACGATGTAGCGAAGCAGCGCCAGGACGTTCTGGCGGAGTTCCCCCGCGCCGAAGACGTCGGCCAAGTCACTCCACGGGAAACGCATGCTCGAACGGAAACTCCAGGTTCAGAACTCGCAGGATCGGCTTTCGGGGCATTCGGCGCACCAATTTATCATTCCGGCGAGGGCAAAGAGAAAGCGAAAAATGAGGAACAGAAGACCGGGGTTGCCGCACGGCACGGTTCGTTGACCCTCGGGGGACCATCCTGTATAGTGCGGCGCCCTTAGAGGAACGCCCATGCCGGAAGTCAATCTTCTCCGTCCCCGAGGCCGTTACTTGAAGAGAGTCCGCCGGATCATCTTCACGATTGTGGCCCTGTGGGCTTTGATGGTTTTCGGATTCCAGATTCTTCTGTTCCTGGTTCAACGGGACCCCATGGGGTCCAGCTTCCTCACCGACGCCCGGATCCTGGGATTCCCGTTCCACTACTGGTTCACGGGCCAGTTCTCCATTATCGGATTCCTGCTGCTTTGCATCTGGTTCAACCGGCTCTTCGACCGGCTGATCGATTCCGACGAAGATCCCCGGCGGAGGCAAGACAAGTAGTGGATGAAATCGCGGTGAGAACCGGGCCCGCCCTGATCCTGGCGGCGACCCTGCTGTTGTTCGTGCTGGTGGGGATCCTGACCCGGGTCCGCAACCTGGAAGAATACTGGGTGGCCGGCCGCAGGATCGGTCCCGTCTCCTCGGGGATGGCAATCGCCAGCAACTGGATGAGCGCCGCCAGCTTTCTGGGGATGGCGGGTCTCCTCTACCTGCAGGGCTATTTCGGATTGGCCTATGTCCTGGGCTGGTGCGGCGGGTACGTGCTGCTGCTGGTCCTGATGGCGGCCCAGATCCGCAACTACGGGAAGTTCACCGCGCCCGATTTCATCGGCGACCGGTACTACTCCAAGACGGCCCGGTTTCTGGCCGCCATCATCACTCTGGTCATCTCCTTCGTCTATGCCGTGGGTCAGTACAAGGGCATCGGAGAGATGTTCAAGTGGATCTTCGGGATGGACTACAAGCTGTCCATCATCACCGGGACCATCGTGGTTCTCTCCTACGTGCTCCTCTCGGGAATGATGGGGGTCGTGCGCAACCAGCAGGTCCAGTACATCGTCCTCATCACCGCCTTCCTGCTGCCGCTTTTCTTCATCGCCAAGAAGCTGGGCTTCTTCTACTTCGTCCCGCAGGTGGGTTACGGGGAGGCCGTGGCCCAGCTCCAGGAGACCCAGCCCCAGTTCGTGTTGCCCTGGGGGGACGAGGGGGTCTATCAGTGGATCGCCCTCTGTTTCACTTTGATGGTGGGAACGGCGGGACTGCCCCACGTCATCCAGCGCTTCTACCTGGTCCCCAACGCCAGCGACGCCCGCAAGTCGGTGGTCTGGGGACTCTTCTTCATCGGCGTCCTCTACTGGAGTTCGCCCGCCTTCTCCGCCTTCGGCAGGATCCTCAATCCGGACGGGGGCAGGGAAGTGGCCGACGTCATCATCATCAATGCCGCCGAGAACGCGGGACTCCCCGAATGGTTCACCGGTCTCCTGGCGGCGGGAGCCGTGTCCGCCGCCTTCAGCACCGTGGCGGGACTGTTGATGGCGGCATCGGCCGCCTTCGCCCACGACCTCTATTTCGGGCTCTTCAAGCCGACCGCCTCAAACAAGGAGCGCGTCATCGTGGCGCGCCTGGGAGCCGTGGTGCTGGGTTTCGCTATCATGTTGGTGGCCCTGGAACCGCCCGCCCTCATCGGACAGATCGTGGCCATGGCCTTCGCCATCGCCGGGTGCACCATTTTCCCCGTCTTCGTCCTGGGCATCTGGTGGAGCCGCACCACCCGGGAGGGGGGGATTGCCGGCATGCTGGTCGGGGGCCTGATCTCCATCGGCGCCCTGTTCTGGGGCGACACGGCGTTGGCTTCGTGGATTCCCGCCACTTCGTCGGCATTGATCGGGGCACCGGTGGCATTCCTGACCATCATCGTGGTCTCCCACCTGACTCCCGCGCCGCCTAAAGAGATCGACGGGCTCATGCAGCAGATTCATACGGAAGAGGACGGGTCGGCTTAGGCACCGACGCGCGGCATCGCCCGATCGGGGGTCCAGTGACGGGGGGCCACGGTAGCCGGAGTCGCCGCTGCCGGGCCGGTTTTCCTCCGTACCCGTTTCGATTCAAGACAGAAATCTACGTTCCGTCCGCCTTCTGCTTCGGTTTGGATCTGCTCTCATTGGACTCGGCGATGCGGCGAGTTGTTTCTGCACGCCTGCGCCGAGCTCGTTTGCCGGCTCTAAGCAGGGCGGCTTCGATCCCGGCGAGTTCCAGTTCCCACGACTGTTTGGATGGTTGGCGACTCCGGGAACACATCAGTGGCTTTCCTTCGCCAAGAGTACGGGAGTGCGGCCCGAGTTGTCATATACGGCCCAATCGTCGACCAAATTGCGGTAAGTCTGATTGAAATTGCGCCAACCGGCGTCAAACCGCCGGCGAATCACGGGCTCGGGAACATCGTGCCCGCCCTCCGCCACCCTCTGCGCGACGCGATTGATCGCAGCTTCTGGTGTGGGCAGGCGCAAGAACAACAGCTTGACTCGATACCCGCCCGCCTGCCACTGGGGAATCCAGCGAACGTAACCGCGCCCGCTCAAAGTCGTTTCGAAGGCGAAGCTGCGGCCGCGTTTCGCATGGTAATGGATCTCCTCCAGCATCAGGCGGCCGGCGCGAAACGCCGCGCGTGCGGGATGAAATGGATTCAGGCCGGAGGCGATGAGATCCGCGTTGACAAAGGTCGGGCAATTGGCCTCGTTTGGCAGGTACTGCATGGCGAACGTGGTCTTGCCCGCCCCGTTTGGTCCGGCAATGATAAGAATCTGCTTCGTCCCGGTCATCGTTGCGCGGGAGTCTGCGCTGCCACCCGACGCTTGAGTCTCGGGCCGGGGGTTGTCACAGCTTCAGATTCAGAAGCCGGATGGCGTTGCCGCCCAGGACCAGCTTCTTCTCTTCGTCGGTGATCTGGCAGACCATCACCTGGGCCAGTTGCTGAGAGGCGTCGAACAGGGGCATGTCGGTGCCGAAGAGGACCCGGTCGGCTCTGCCGTGCTTGACGGCGTATTCGACACCGCCGTTGCGCAGCCGGCCGCTGCAGGTCTCCACGTAGATAGTGGGAAAGTCTCGCACCGCGCGCATGACCTCTTCGTTCTTCCCGCCTCCGGCGTGGGCCATCACCCAGTTGATTCGAGGGAATCGCTTCACCAGGCCCTCGTAACGCTTGTAGACGGAAAGGGACGGCGGGTCGAAGTTGTGCCAGGCGTGGGACATGATCGCCAGGCCCCGCTCATTCGCGAACTCGTAGATGGGGAAGTAGAGGGGGTCGTCGTGGGCGACGCCGACGTAGTGGGGATAGATCTTGATGAACTTCATCCCCAGGGTCCCGAAGCAGCGTTCCAACTCGGGGACCATCTCTTCCGGGTAGTTGGCGCTGACGAACGCTGCGCCCACGAAGCGCTTGGGCCACCTGCGGACGTACTCGGCGACGCGGTCGTTGCCCCGGTCCGAGTCTCCGTGGAAGATGCAGTTGAGGCAGGTGACGTCGATGCCGGCGTTGTCCATGCACTTCAGGAAGAGCTCGGGCGTGTCCAGCATGCCGAAACGGCCCCAGTTACCCAGGTGTGCGTGAAAATCGACGACAGGGACTTCCTGCATTTTTTCCATCTCTATCCCCTTCCCAGGAGACGTTCCAGGTTGCCGGCGCAGATGGCCCGGACGGTGGACTCGGGCAGTCCCATGTGATGCAGAGCATAGACGTGGGTGGCCATTCCCGACTTGGGGTAGCGGGAGCCGAAGAGGATGCGCGAGTCGTCCATGAACTCCAGGAAGCGGTTGATGGGATCGGCGATGGTGAGTCTGGAGATCTCCACGTGGAGGTTGGGGAGGCTCTTGAGCAGAGGAACGGCCCAGGAGACGTTGCGGTAGTCCAACTCGCTCAGGACCACGTTGAGATGGGGATGTTCCCGAATCGTGTCGTACACGTCTGAAGCGTCAAGCTCCGTCGTGTTGCCGAAGACCGTGTAGGTGGTCGGCAGCCAGAGCGCCAATCCTTCCCGCTCCATCCAATCCAGCCAGGGTCCCGCGATCCACTCCCGGAAGGGGTAATGCTGGTACTGCGGGACCATGCGGATGGACCGGACGGCCGCGTCCTTGACGCTCCGTGTGAAAACGTCGAAATCGTCGAAGGACGGATTGCAGAAGAACTGGGGAACCAGTCTCGAATCCCCGTGGATCAACTCCTGAAGGATCAGGTTCCCCTCCATGGAATCGTAGGTGGCGCCGTTGGGATGCCAGACCAGCGCCCGGTCCACGCCGGCGCGGGACATCTCCTCGAAGAGCTGCTCCGGAGTGTCCTTGAGATTGCGCTGGTCGTGCCGGCGTCCCAGTTCCACGTTGGCGTCGAACACGGGAACGGCAGGCTTGAAATGGAAGTCGACTTTGCCCATCAGATGGTCACTTCAGTTGTCGTCGACAGGGTCTCGCAGAGGATCAGTGAAGCTCAGAGCTCCAGGTTCAGAAGCCGGATGGCGTTGCCCCCCAGGACCATCTTCTTCTCTTCGTCGGTGATCCGGCAGACGATCACCTTGGCCAATTGCTGAGCGGCGTCCAGCAGCGGCATGTCGGTGCCGAAGAGGACCCGGTCGGCCCTCCCGTTCTTCACGGCGTATTCGATGCCGCCGTAGCGCAGGCCTGAGCTGCAGGTCTCCACGTAGATGGTGGGAAAGTCCCGCACCGTGCGCGCTATCTCAGCGCTCGTGCCGCCGCCGGCGTGGGCCATCACCCAGTTGATCTTGGGGAATCTCTTCACCAGACCCTCGTAACGCTTGTAGACGGAGACCGAAGGCGGATCGAAGTAGTGCC
>JAPOYZ010000384.1 GCA_026706325.1 Candidatus Aminicenantota bacterium | reverse complement strand
GCACCACGTTGCCGAAGGTGTCCGTCTCCGAGGGAAATGCGAACAGGTCCGACGACGCGTAGGCCCGGCTCAGTTCGAGTCCCGTCAGGAATCCGGTGAAGTCGGCGGCCGGCGTTTCGTGCTCCATGCGTCTGCGAAAGGGCCCGTCTCCAACGATCAGTAGGCGGGCGTCACAGCGCCGGCGAAAGATCCGCGACAACAACGGCAGATTCTTCTCCACCGACACCCGCCCGGCGTACAGCACGGTGGTCTGACGGGACTCCCGTCGATGCTCCGGACTGAACCTCCGGGTGTCGACACCCCTGGAGAAACGAGCCAACGGGACGCCGACCCTCCGGCTCAACGTTCGGGCGATGCTGCTGGATGGAGCCAGGATTGTCTGGCAATGCCGGTAGAACCACTCGACGAACTTCCAGCAACCCTCCAGCGTGGACCGCTCCAGGAAGTCGGAGGGCAGCCCCAGCCTCGTCGTGAGACTCCGTATTCGGGTTCCGACATACTCCGGCAGGGCCGTGTGGTACACGCCCACCAGGGGAAGCCCCAGCTTTTTGGCGGCGGCCAGGGCGTTGAGTCCCATGGACCCCGGGGTCGCGGCGTGGATCAGGTCGTATTCTCCCCGGCAGCAATCTTCCAGCAGAGTTCGCCGGGGCGTCCAAAGGTCGAAGACCAACCCGGTGTAGTAGCGAACGGGGAGCCGGGGCCGGTAGCGAAAGACCCGGACCGAACCCTCCTTCTCCAGAGAGGTCCGGGAACCATGAGTGTAGAAGTCCAGATCGATCTCGCGGCGCCTACAGTAGCCGGCCAGGTGTTGGTAGGTGTTGGAGACGCCGTTCACCTGATCCAGAGTGTCGGTGAAAACAGCGATTCTCGGCATGGGACCGGATCTGTCCTGCACCGCAGGTTTGGAACCGGCGACCGGCTTGCAGGGATTTTTTCCGGAACCGGAGCAGGACCTCCGATGCGGTGAACTCATCCCATCCAATACATTATCAGCCAGGGCAGATGCTTTCGTTGCCCGATTCGGTCCGCGTCGACCGGCAACTTCACCAACCGGATTCCCGAACAGGACACGCGACACTGGGAATGCGGGCCAATTTTTTGGAGTATTTTCTATTTATGACCAAAATCGGAGCCACTTTTACTATTTATAGTAAAAATCCCGCTGATCCATGGATCAAAGCAGGAGACACTCCCGGGAATGGACAGCCGGTTCTCGGCTCCTTCGTGCCCGGTGGCACCAATTGTGGGCAGTGGGGAGGCGAAATCCGGAGCGACCGGATCAGATACGCCGAAGCGCCATCCCGCCCGATCGACGCTTGGACCCCCGGTTGGCGAGTTGAGATTTAGCGCCGGCCCTCTCGATGAAGACTTCCTGGGCCGCTCGCGACTTCTGCCCAGGTTCGGGCGACCGGCCCACGTACGTTCCGTCCGGCCGGCAGTCCCACGCCGACGCATTGTCCCGCTCGTAGACCCGCAGGATCTCTTCCAGTTCCTGCTTCAAGTCCGGGTCGCGAACCGGCACGACGGTCTCCACCCGTTTCTTCAGGTTCCGCTTCATCCAGTCCGCGGACCCGAGGAAGTATTCGGGCTCGCCGCCGTTGACGAAACGGTAGAGCCGGCTGTGCTCCAGAAAGCGGCCCAGGACGCTGAACACCCGAATGTTTTCGGACAATCCCGGGACTCCCGGCCTGAGGCAGCAGAGACCGCGAACGTTCAGGGTAATGGGCACTCCGGCCTGGCCGGCCCGGTAGAGTTCCCGAATGATTCCCGCGTCCTGAAGCTGATTCATCTTGGCGTGGATGCCACTGGGCCGGCCCGCGGCTGCGTGTTCGGCTTCACGGCGGATGAGCTGGTTGAAACGTTTGCGCATGGCCACTGGGGCGACGATCATCTGCGAGTACCCGGTGTGCGGCGTCTTTCCCGTCAACGCGTTGAAGACCGCCGCGATGTCGCGGCAGATCTCCGGATCGGAGGTCAGGATCCCCACATCCTCATACATTTTCGCGGTTCCCGTGTGGTAGTTGCCCGTTCCCACGTGGGCGTAATGGCGGATTCTCCCCTGCTCTTCCTCCCGGAGCACCAGGGCCAGCTTGACGTGGGTCTTGAGCCGCTCCACACCGTAGGCCACGTGGGCGCCCTCGTTCTCCAGGTACTTCCCCCAGGCGATGTTGGGAGCCTCGTCGAAACGAGCCGTGACCTCCACCAGCACGGCCACCTGCTTGCCTCTCCGGGCAGCTTCGGCCAGCGCCTTGACGATGGGGGAATCGCCGCTGGTCCGGTAGATGGTCAGCTTGATGGCCAAGACGTCCTGATCGTCTGCGGCGGCCTCGATGAACCTCAGGACCGACGTTTCGAAGCTGTGATAGGGATGATGAAGCAGGATGTCGCCACGGCCGATCTCGTTGAAGATGGCGGCGGGGCGGCCGTATTCCAGGCGGCGCAGGCGGGGGTGCGTCATGGGCCGGTGAGGCGGGAATCGGAGGTCGTCGCAATTGCCCGGATTGAAATCGGCCAAGTCGCTGAGCCTGAGCAGTTGCCTCGTGGGATAGAGGTCATCGGAATCCATCTCCAACTGCCGGATCAGCCACTCGGCGAGTTCCTCAGGCATGTCCGGATTCACCTGGAGCCGGACCGCGCCCGCGAAGCGCCTGGCCTTCAGTTCGCTGCTCACCTGCTGAATGATGCTCCCCGGGGCCTGGGACTCGTCCTCCAACAGGTGCCGGAACCGATCCGGATCTCCCGAGCTGCCCCTGGTCACGCGAAAGGCGTAGATTCCCAGAGGAGGGATCTCCGGGTACAGCAGGCCGATATTCCCGGCAATGACCTGCTCCAGGGGCGTGAACCCGGAACCGTCCGGGAGGGGAACCCACCGGGGACGGTTGTCCGGCACCTTGATGCGGACGAAACGCTCGCGTCCGTCGTCACCAGGGAAAAGGATCGCCAGATTCAGTCCCAGGTTACTGATGAAGGGGAAGGGGTGCGCCGGATCCACAACCAGCGGCGTCAGGATCGGCATCACCGCATCTTGGAAATATTCCCGCAGGTGCCGTCTCTGCGATGCCTGCAACTGATCGTAATCGACAACACCCACTCCCTCGGCGGCCATGGCGGGGCCCAGATCCCCCTGAAGCGTCTCGCCCAACCTCCTGGACTGGTTTCGCAGTTCGGCCTGACAGGCCCGGAACACGGTTTCAGGCGAGCGGCCGTCGATGGTGGTTTTCTTGGAGCGGTTTCGGATCTGGCGCTTCAACCCGCTGATCCGCTTCATGAAGAACTCATCATGGAGCATCCCGGCGATTCCGGCGAATTTGACTCGCTCCAAGAGGGGAAGTTCGCAATTCTCCGCCAGGGCGACCACGCGGCTGGCGAAGCCCAGCCAGCTCAATTCCCGATTGAGAAAGGCTTCCGGGGAATTGACTGCAATGCGGGGCGGGGCCGGGGACGACGTTCCAGAAACTGCTGACATCGCGAAGCTTTCACAAATTGGACCACAACCAACCCGTGTTCTTCAAGAGAACGGGAAAGGGGGATTGAGGAGCGGGGTGGAATCCGGCATGCAAGAGCCGGGCGGAGGTCCGTCACCACGGCGTTGCATGGGCGCGGAACCGTTGGAATTTTCCCTCCGTCGCCTCGTGGGCCCGGACGTGAAGTTTCCCCAGGCGGCGCTCCAGGAGATCCAGGGGCATCGACGACCCGGGTCGAGGACGAATCTCCGTCCAGATGCTGCGGGCCATCTCCCGATGGACCGCCAGGTCATGGATGTCTCCCAGCACGCCCTGTAGAGACTTGAGCCTCTTGATCAGGGAAGCGGCCTCCCGGCCCGGATAGAGGCTGCGAAAGAACTCGAGCAGGTAGCGGAGTTTCTTGCAGTCGATCCGAAGCCGATGCAACACCTCGATTTCCAATCCGTCGAGACTCTCTCTGGCGGCGACTCGGCGATATGCCTTCCGAATCCGCTTGGCGGCGACGGCTCCGAGAGGTCGTCGGCCCTTCTTGGGAAGCGACTGCGGATCGTTTCCAGAGAGCAGGAACGTTTCCCATCGGTCCACCGCCGCCGCCCATGAAGCGGCACCCAGGGCTTCCGACAAGACAGGTTGCTGGACCCTGCGACGGCGCCGCGCCAGTTCCTTGAGGGGAATCAACTCTTTCCGTATCCGCTGCGGGAGGCCGGATTCATAGGCCTCCAGCTTCTCCAGAAAGACATCGAGATCCCGGGCCTCGCCGGTCACCCGGGTCATGGACGAGAGCGCGACTTTGGCGCCTTTGGCCTCGGCCGCCGGGAAGACCCCCTTGACCTGGGTCAGCGCAGATCGAGCCCGGCGCACGCCGACGCGGAAATCGTGAAGGAACTCGGGGTCCCGGCTCCCGAGCACACCCTCCTGGTTGTGGAGAATCGCCCTCAACAGGGACAAATGGATCTTCCGAAGAGCCTGATGAGCCGGCATTCCGGCAGACAATTCCAGCGTCGGCTTGGACGGGTAGCGGACGAGGCGGTCCTGGACCCCGCCATTGATCCCGGCGGTACGGTCTCCACTCTCCCTGGCTTGCATGCTTTACGACGGGCCGTAGTAGACTGACTGTACTTGGGATAATGCCAGGATTCAGCCGGTCATGAAACAACTGCTCATTTTTCGGCATGCCAAATCGGATTGGAACGCCGCGTTCCGCTTTGACCACGATCGGCCGCTGTCGCGGCGGGGCATCGCCGCCGCCAAACGGATGGGACGTTACCTGGACCGTTTGGGTCAGGTCCCGGACCGGGTGATCTCCTCCTCCGCGGTACGGGCGTGGCGGACCGTGGAACTGGCCGCCCAAGCCGGCGAATGGCCCTGTCCCCTGGCAGCCACCGGGGACCTGTACGACACCACCTCGGACGAGATGCTCAAAATCATCCGCGGCTGCTCCGATACCGATTCGCGCCTGCTGGTGGCCGGCCACCAACCCACCTGTTCCGCGCTGGCCGGCCGCCTCATCGGAAGGGGCCAGATGAGGTTCCCCACCGCGGCCATGGCCCGGATCGACCTGCCGCGGGACCGCTGGGGGAACGTCCGTTGGGGCGAGGGGAGCCTGATCTGGTTCGTCACTCCGAAGCTGTTGAAATCCGTGATGTAGGAGCCTCCGGAGCGTCCGTTCCCGGTGCTCGCAGGGCCTTTGCCGCAGACTCCTAGTGCCAGTACTGCAGCTCGACGATGTTGCCTTCCGGATCGGTCATGTAGACGAGGGTGAGGCGGCCCTCTTCCGGGATGTCCAGGGTGGTCACGCTCCCCAGATCCGCACCTCCCCGCTCCAGCACCTGAAGGCGCTTCTCTTCCAGATCGTCCACCTGGAAGGCGATGTGGGCGAACCCCGGCCGGTTGACGGCCGGGGCGGGGCGCCGGGCGTTCTCGTCGAATTGGAAGATCTCAAGCGTGGGGCCGCCGTCGCCATATCCGGGAAGCTTCAGATGGACGCCCGCCATGTGGACTCCCTTGAGACCGGTGAGGGCGTCAATGTGCGCTCCGCTCCGATCCCGTTCCGTCCCCACCGGACGGCAGTCGAAGATCTCCACGTAAAATTTCACCATCGCTCTCCAGTCATCGGCGACCAGGTTGGTGTGAGCGTAACGAACGCCTCGGCGCCGTCTTTCCGTCATTTTTTGGTGTCTCCTGCTTAAAGGCAGAGTAACGTCAGTCAATAGATATGAGGATCGACGTCGAATTCCTGACCGGGCTCAATCTGGTCCTGTTTCCGGAACTCGGCCGGCAACACGAAATGCCCATTGGGTGAAATGGTGGTCTTCATTCCGAGTACGATAGCGACTTGCCATGCCGGCCGTCGAGTCCGGGAGTTCTTCGCCCACTGGTGACGTTGGGAACTGATATTCGGAAACCAATGGCCGGCTCGCGACGGGACCAGCCGAGAATACCGTCAGCTTCCATCCCCGGCCGCGGTGTGATCCCAAGCCGGGGTCAGGGTATGATCTCATGGACCGTACCGGACAGATCGTCCCTCCAGGTTAGACTCCAAGGCATCTTCAAACCCATGCGAACGTATCCGGGAATATTGTCTTGCAGACCGGCGTCAGGCGGGGAGAATTCCCGGTGAGACTTCACGTCGTCGATCACCTGATCCTGGTCGCCTACCTCGTGGGCATGATGCTGCTGGGCTGGAGGCTGGCCAAGCGGCAGCACAGCGACGAGGAGTATTTCCTGGGCGGCCGGCGCATGCCCTGGTTCGCCGTCGGGGTCAGCCTGATCGCCACTCTGCTCTCCAGCGTCGCCTATTTGGGGACCCCGGGGGTGGTCTGGCGTTTCGGCTTCGCCATCTTCCTGAACACGCTGGCGGGAATCGCCATCACCGTGGTGTTGGTACTGTTCGTCACCATCCCCTTCTTCGTCCGCTTCCGGTTCACCACCGCC
>JAPOYZ010000603.1 GCA_026706325.1 Candidatus Aminicenantota bacterium | reverse complement strand
TCGACCCGGAGACCGGAGCGCTCCAGGCCAACGGCCAGACGGCGGACGTTCCCATGCCGGTCTGCATCCGCATGTTGGCGCGTTGACTCCATGCAGACCAGGCGGATCTCGGGCCGGCTGGTGGATCGGCCCGCGCGGGAAGCAGGCGATGCGGGCTATGACTGTCTGGCGCCCGACGGGTCCCGGATCCGGTTCCTGCCCGCATTGAAGGGTGGGAGCATGGTCCACTGCGCCCTGGCCCCGGGCCAGGTGTCGAGCCCGGTGCGCCACCGGACCGTGGAGGAGATCTGGTACTTCCTGCGGGGGACCGGAGAACTGTGGCGCAAGCCCGCCGAGGCGGCCTCGGGGACCGTTGAGGCGGTGGGTCCGGGGACGGCGGTGGACATCCCTCTGGGCAGCCATTTTCAATTCCGCAACACGGGCCCCGGCCCGCTGGAGATCGTCATCGTCACCATGCCTCCCTGGCCGGGAGAGGACGAGGCGGTTCCGGTTCCCGGGTTCTGGGAGACTTGAAGCGGCGAGATTGGCGTGCGTGACCTGCGGTCAGCTCCAGGCTTCCCGGAGCAGCCGGACCCAGTTGCCCCCCATGATGGAGGTCACGTCCTCCAGGCTGTAGCCGCGCCTTTCCAGAAGGGGGGGAATCTTCCGGAGGTCCGCGATGGTGTGCAGATCGTGGGGGCACTGCTCCCTCCCGTATCCCCCGTCCAGGTCCGATCCGATGGCGGCGTGGCGGGCGTCGCCGGCCAACTGGCAGATGTGATCGATATGGTCGGTCACCGTCTCCAGGCTGATGGCGCTGTTGTCCTGGTCCTCGCCGCTCCAACTCGGTGAGAGCATCCAGACGTCGAGGGCCACTCCGATGACGCCCCCGCGGCTCACCAGGGTCCGGATCTGCTTGTCGTTCAACTGGCGGTCTCCCGGACAGAGCGCCTGGCAGCAGTTGTGCGTGGCCCCGACCGGGCCGCCGAACTGGTCCAGGGCTTCCCAGAAGGCCTGCTCCGCCAGGTGGCTCACATCCAGGATCATTCCCGCCTCCTCCAGGGCTCGCAACAGCGCGGGGGCTCGCGGAGTGAGTCCGCCCGGGGCGCCCGTGCCGTGGGAATAGGTGCTCACGCCGTAGTGGCAGAGGCTGACCAACCGGAGGCCCTGGTCCCACCACTCGGGCACCTGTTCGGGGCTCACGATGGGGTCGGATCCTTCCATGCTCAACACGTATCCCAGGGGTGCGAAGGAGGGGTTGCGGTCCCATTCCTCCAGATGCGATTCGAGTTCATCCGGATTCCGGACCTGGCGGAGCACTCCCTTGGACTCCATGATCCGATAGTAGGCCAACTCGCCCCAGGCCTTGGCGTAGGCGATGTCCTGGTTGCGGACCCCCGCAAACCGGCGGCCCAGGGAGGCGATCCGGCAGTGGACCGTGGCGAAGAACAGGCCGATCCGCCCCTGGCGCAGTTCCGGAAAGCTTACGACGCCCGCGCCCCTGCCCTTCTGCCCCATGCCGGCCTCCGACTCGCGAATGGCGTGGATGGGTTGAGTCAGGTCCCGGTTCCATTCCACGGCGTTGAAGGCAAGGTCCAGGTGAGAATCGACGGTCAGCATGGCAGGTAGTCCCTTCTCCAATGGGGTTCGGCTCGTTTCAGATCCCTCAGGCCATCACTGTGGCGGGGGCGCGAGTGTCTCGCGAAACTCGAACTCGTCCTGGCAGCACCAGCACGGTCCGTACGCGTAGGCGGTGATGTGGCAGACCTCGCACCGGTAGTAGACATGGTGGAGGCGTCCGTCGACGATGGATTTGACCCGGATGATCTCCAACCGGTCCGACGGGTTCAGGCGGCCGGTGATCCGGAGTTCCCGCCTCCGGACCCGGGGATCGTCAAACATGGTGACCTTGGGATCATCGGGGAGAAACCGGTAAAGCCGTCCGGTCTCCTCCAGCAGGGCGCGAACCGGAGCCTCGGACGGACAATCGACGGGTTCGGGCGGCTCGGCGCCGGCCTCCACGCAGATCAGCCGTCCCTGTACCTGCACCGTGTCGGATCGAGCCTCCACTGAAGGTAGAAAGAGAAGAAGGCCCAAGGTGATTGTGGTCAAGTCCGTCATCGTCCCGATTGCGAAAATGCTTGCCGCCAGCGTCCCCTAGTCTAGCAGTCCGCGGCCAAGGTCGTCGCGGCGTCGGACCGGCAATCTGGTCTCCCCTTATGTGTCATCATGGTGGCGCCAAGGAGGAAGCATGAGTCTGAACAACAAGATCGAAGAAGCCCTCAACCAGCAGATCCAGAGCGAGTTCTACTCTTCGTACGTCTACCTCTCCATGTCGGGGTACAGCGATTCCCAGAACCTCCCCGGGTTCGCCGCCTGGATGCGCGCCCAGAGCGAAGAGGAGCGGGGCCATGCCATGCGCCTCTTCGACTACGTGCAGAACCGCGGCGGCCGGGTCCGGCTCGGCCGCATCGCTCAGCCCCGATTGGATTTCGAGTCTCCCCGGGTCATGTTCGAGGAAGCGCTGAGGCAGGAGCAGTCGGTGACGCGGACCATTCACGAGCTCTACCGATTGGCTCAGGAAGAGAAGGACTACCCCACCGAGGTCGAGCTGCAGTGGTTCGTTCAGGAACAGGTGGAGGAAGAAAAGACCATCCTGGACATCCTGGCGCAACTGGCCATGATCGGAGACCAGCCGGCGGCGCTGGTCATGTTGGATCATCGCCTGGGAGGCCGGACGGACGAGGCCTGAGCCCGCCGGATCGCTCAACTTAACGAAGTTTCGGAGATGTCTGAATCGATCGCTGCCACCGGGCCCCTGCCTGCCTGGGCTCGCGAGCTGTTCTCCCCCTACACGCTGCTGTTCTCCGATCAGTTCACCCGGGAAGCCGTCCTGTCCCGGATGAGTCCCCAGGTGGTGGGAATCCTGGCTCGGGGACCGGTCGTCATCGATGCCGGGATGATGAGAGCCGCTCCGAATCTGAGGGTCATCGGACGCGCCGGCGTCGGTTACGACACGGTGGACGTGGCGGAGGCGTCCAGGCGGGGCGTCCCGGTGGTCTATACGCCCGGGGCCATGGCCCGGGCCGTGGCCGAGCACACCCTATCGCTGATGCTGGCCGCCGCCAAGAACCTTCCCCACTGGCGCCGCGTGCTCCTGGAAGGGGAATGGAAAGACCGTTACGGGAGGCGGAACCTGGATCTGCAAGGGGCCACGGTGGGGATCGTGGGTTACGGCCGCATCGGCAGGCAGGTCCGGAGGCTGCTGGCGCCGTTCGATTGCAAGGTCCTGGTGTATAGCCCCAATCTCGCGCCGGATGAAATGGCGGACCATGGCGTGGAAGCGGTGCCGTTGCCCGAGCTTCTGGGCAGATCCGACATTGTGAGCCTGCATCCCCCTCTCAACCGGGAGTCGCGCGGACTCATCAATTCGGAGAACATCGGGAGCTTCAAGCAGGGATCGATCCTGGTCAATTTGGGACGAGGGGCTCTGGTCGAAAGCCACGACCTTCTCTTCGAGGCCCTGGAGACGGGCCGACTGCGGGCCGTGGCCCTCGACGTCTTCCTCGACGAGCCGCCCGACCGGTCCCATCCCCTTTTTCGGCATCCCAATGCAGTGCTGACTCCTCATGTGGGGAGCGCGACTTTGGGTGCCCAACGCGGAGTCCTGGAAACGGTGGCAGGGGACATGATGGCGGTGCTGGAGGGGAGGCGGCCCACCGAAGCCAACCTGGTCAACCCGCCAGCGTAGGGGCGCCCCTCCTCCCTTGTCCCGCCTGCTTCACCGGCTGCTATAATCCGCGCCATGAGGCTTGTCCTCTTCGACATCGACGGGACCCTCCTCCTCTCCGGAGGGGCCGGCACGCGGTCCTTGTATCGCGCCTTCCAGATTCGGTATGGGATCGAGCCCGATTGGACGGCGATTCGGTTCGACGGGAAGACCGACCCCCTGATCATTCAAGAGATCGTCTCCAAATACGGCGTGGACGATGAACCCGGACAGGACCTCTATGACATCTACCTGTCCATCCTGCCGGACGAAGTTCGCCGGAGCCCCGGCTTCCAGGTCCTGGCCGGAGCGCGGGAACTGGTGATCCGGCTTTCGGCCGATCCCGGTTTTCTCATCGGACTGGCCACCGGAAACGTCGAGACGGGAGCGCGATTGAAGCTGGAGCGGGCCGGGCTCAGCTCCTACTTCCCCTTCGGGGGATACGGCTCCGATTCGGGAGATCGAACCGAGTTGATCCGGACCGCCATCCGCCGGGGAAGCGAATTGGCGGCTCCGCTGGCCGTAGGCGAAGTCTTCGTCATCGGCGACACCCCCAGGGACGTTCAGCATGGCCGCGCCGCGGGCGCCACCACCATTGCGGTCGCCACCGGCAACTATGGCCTCGACGAGCTGAAAGGCTGCGGTCCCGATCTGGCGGTGGCGGGCCTCCAACCCATGGGGCCGATTCTGGAGTTCATGGAGAGCGGTTCCCGGACCGGGCGGGAAGCCGCCGTCGTGGATGGCGGGCCGGGTCCATGACTCAATCCACTTTCGATCGGGCCGTTCCCGTCGGCGCCGGGATGAAGCGGGCGTCCGGCGCCATCCTGATTCTCGCGATCCTGCTCTGCGGCTTGCCGTTGAAGGCAGGCGCGGCCCCGGGTCCCAAATTCGGTCCCGCCGTCCATCCCACATTCCCCCAACTGGAGAACCGGCTGCTTGAATGGGAGAAGGCCCACCCCCGGATCATGACGCTTCGGAAGCTGGGGAAGTCGGCCCAGGGCCGGCCTCTGCTGGCCGCCGTCCTGACCGACCCCGACGCCCCCGCCGATCAAAAGGAGCATGTCCTGATTACGGCGCTCCATTGCGGTGGAGAACGTTCGGCCGCCACCGGGATCTTCTATCTCATGGACTGGCTGCTGAAGGGGAGTCCGGGCGCTCGAGAGATCCTCCGGGGACAGGTGATTGCCTTCATGCCGGTGGTCAACCCGGACGGCTACGTGGCCGGAAGCCTGCGCAACAGCCACAATCGGGATACCTACAAGGAGTGGAACCGGGAGGGGCCCCTGTACCCGGAGCAGATGCCGGAGGCCCTGGCGGCAAAGAGTCTCATGGACGAACTCCAGGCCGAACTCCACGCCGACTACCACGGCACCGGAATGCAGTTTCGCGGTTACATCATGGCCGAGAACTCGGGGGCGGCCTACTCCAACATCGCCCTGAAGTCGTACAAGCACGAGATCATCCGGCAGATGGACCAGGCCGCGCTGGCCGAGGGCTACCCTTCCGACCAGTTGGAGCAGGACGCGGAACGGATCTACTGGGGCCCGGAGATCGAGGAACTGGGGTCCAAGTTGTGGAGCGGAAGGCCCCTCTACTATGCGGCGACCTACGGCTACGAGCACTACCACACGCTGGCCTTCGCCAACGAGAACGCCTGGGAACGGAGCAGCTTCCTGCGCCATCGCCGCCTGCTGGAGATCGGCCAGGAGATCTGGCCTGGCGAGTACTATCCCGGCTACCCCACACGGGTCATCCTCAAGAACGAGCTTCACTTCGTCACCGCCTACGGGGAGACGGCCGCCGCGCGCCGCCGGTCCCGGGTGGAGCTCTGGAACAAGCAGGGACAGATCGTCACCGCACTCAACAACCCTCAGACCGAGGGGATGGTTCTGTTCGTCTGCTCCACCACCGGCAGAGCCGCCCGCCGCTGGCTCTCCGACAAGAGTCTTCCCCGGTTCGCCCGGCGAATCGGCGAGCACAGGAGCATCGAAGCCGGACCCATCCAGTCGGCGCTGAAGGACCACCCCAATGCGGACGGCCAATTCAAGGCGCATCTCCTTCTGATGTCGGGCCGCGCCGACGAGTCGGAGCTGCCGCCTGAGTCGGAGAGCGAACCCATCGAGAACGGGCTGTCGCTTCGCCTGCGAATCCCCTATCCCAAGGCTCGCCTTTCCGAAGTCCGGGTCAACGGCCACCTCGCGCCCGTCTCGCCCCG
This sequence comes from Candidatus Aminicenantota bacterium, assembly GCA_026706325.1. Lineage (GTDB taxonomy): Bacteria > Acidobacteriota > UBA6911 > RPQK01 > JAJDTT01 > JAJDTT01. The sequence continues at coordinate 457 of JAPOYZ010000603.1, read as the reverse complement.
GGAGGGTTACCTGAGTTGGGTTGCCCGGGGTTTCACCTACGTCCAGGTCAACATTCCACCGGAGCGGTCCCGGAAAGAGGATCTCTTCGTGGTGACCTGCCTCTACGACCCGGGAGAAGAGCGGGTCTTCGGTCTCGGTTGGCAAGAGTCGGCGCCATGATGCGGATCGATCGCCGGCAGTTGCTGCGCCGGTTTGGCGGAGCCGGTCTGGGCACGACACTGCTGGCCGCTTCCGGCACCGGTGGCGAGGCCGGCGTACCCCTGCTCATCCTTGACATCCACCAGCACCCGGACTTCGACGGCCGGCCGGCCGAGACGCTCATGCGCCACCAGAGGTTCCACCAGGTCAAGACCACGGTCCTGCTTCCGGCGGACGGCTGGATGACCGGGAGGATCAGCGGTAACGAGGCCGCCTGGAGCCACGTCCGCAAGTATCCGGACGAGGTGGTCACTTTCT
>JAPOYZ010000121.1 GCA_026706325.1 Candidatus Aminicenantota bacterium | reverse complement strand
CATAGCGCCTTGTCCGGCGGGCGCAGGAACGGTCTCGGTGCTCGCGGGACTTTCGCCACGGACTGTTAACGCAGCTCAATCGGACCGGGGCTGGTCCAGATCCCGCGCCGCCTGGCTCAATGCGGTCACGGTTCGAGTCTCCAGGTCCACCGACCAGATAAAGTGGACTTCCGGGCCGGCGTCCCCGGCCACCACGAGATCGATCCACAAGACAGGAACATCGTCCTTCATCAACCTCCACTCCTTGAACGCCTGCCCGGGGATCTTTCCCTCCGTGAGATCCTTGGCGGCGGCCGACTTTTCCAGCAGCAGCCGGTAGGCGGTCTCGGAGTCTCGAGTTTTCTTCAGAGCCGGGGTTTGGCGGGGTCCTTCGCCCGGGTCCTCCCCGGAAGAGGCCGGTCCAATCTCCGGCACGTTCGAACCGGTCACGATCGGGACCGGCGCCTGAAAGACCACCTTCTGCTCGGCGGGTTTGGGAGGCGGGGGAGGCAGGCGATAGATGTGGGACCTGGTGACGTCGCGGGAAGCGGCGATCCACACCTCCGATACCTGGCGGACCAGCTCATGACGAACCGCGGGGAACATGAGGAGATAGATGGTGCTTCCCATCACCCCCATGAAGAACGCCAGATAAAGGATTTTGCCGAGGAAGGACGGACCTGATGGACCCGATGGACCGGTCCTGTCCCGTCGAACCGCCACCCTGAGTCTCCGGGCCTGTTCCTGCAGCTCTTCGACCGGGACCTGACTTTCGGAATCCGCAATCTCCTCTGGAGAGTCGTTTTCCAGGGATTCAGAGTCTTCTTTCACCTATGATCCTTAAACAGCTTTGAAATCGTTATTATTGGATTCGGTTCCTGAGATTCTCCCGCGCCGGCTCTTCTCCCGGCTGCGCCGTTTCAAGTAGGCTTCGATGAAGAGGCCGATTCCCCCGTCCAGCACCGAATCCACGTCTCCGATCTCGATCCGGGTCCGGTGGTCCTTGACCAGGCGATACGGGTGCAGAACATACGAACGAATCTGGCTGCCCCATGCGATGTCGGCCTTGGAATCCTCGACCTCGTCCAGTTCCTTCCGCCGCTTCTCCATTTCATAGTCGTAGAGCTTGGCCCGGAGGACTTTCATTGCCGTGTCCTTGTTCCGGTGTTGGGACCGTTCGTTCTGGCATTGCACGACGATTCCCGTCGGCAAATGGGTGATGCGGACGGCCGAATCGGTGACGTTCACGTGCTGCCCGCCGCTGCCGGAGGACCGGTAAGTGTCGATCTTGAGATCCTTCTCGTCGATGACGATCTCGACGCTGTCGTCGATCTCGGGTGAGACGAAGACCGAGGCGAACGAGGTGTGGCGCCTGGCGGCAGCATCGTAAGGCGAGATTCGCACCAGGCGATGGACACCGATCTCGCTCAACAGGTACCCATACCCGTAGTCTCCCTGAGCCAGGAAGGTCGCCGATTTGATCCCGGCTTCCTCACCCTCCTGAAAGTCCACGATCTCCGCCTTGTAGCCCTGCTTTTCGGTCCATCTCAGGTACATGCGCAGGAGCATCTGAGCCCAATCCTGGCTTTCGGTGCCGCCGGCGCCGGGATGGATGGTGACGATGGCGTTGCAGGCGTCGTGCCGGCCCGAGAGAAGCGTGTTCATCTCGGCTCTGGAGAGCCGATTCTCCAGGTCTCGCACCTGCTGCCGGATATCGTCGAGGACGTCCTCCCCTTCCCGCTCCAGCTCGATCAACACCTCCAGATCCTCCAGCCCGTTCCCACACTCCCGCGACAGCTCCAGGCTGCGGTGCAGGTAACGGCGGCGGCGGAGAACGTGTTGGGATTCCCGGGCCCGGGTCCAGAAGGACGGGTCCGAGATCACCTTCTCGATCTGTTCGAGTTCATTTTCCTTGGCCTCGACGTCAAAGATACTCCCACAGGTTGCCGATCCTGGTCCTCAGATCGCGATAGCGCTCCTGGATATCCTCCATGACGACGGCCTCCCTACGTTCAGCGTCCGGATTCCGGTGCCGGCGCATTCCCGACGGTGCGGTTCGGCCGGAATTCACCACGGACTGTTATCGCCGTCCGCGCGGAAAAATCAGACCGAGAAGCGCCATACCGGCCAGAAACATATTAATCCATTCGCCCACCCGGGAGTAAACGGACCGGTAGGAACTGGACTGCACCGTGTCGACCAGCATTCCCTCCTCGAAGAGGCCGGTCCGGCTGCGAACGGCGCCCGTGGCGTCGATGTGGGAAGAATAGCCGCTGTTGGCGCAGCGCAGCAGGGGCCGGCGCTGCTCGATGGCGCGAAAAGCGCCGAACTGGAAGTGTTGCATCGGAGCCGCCGTCGTGCCGTACCAGGTGTCGTTGGTGATGTTGACCAGGATCTCGGCCCCGTTCCGGACGAAGTCCCGGGCCAACTCGGGGAAAATGCCCTCGAAGCAGATCAGCGTTGCGAACCGGACCCCGGAAACCTGACCCAGGACATAATCCTGCCCCGGTTGAAACCCGCCCACCTCCTGAACCAGAGGTGAGGCGAACGCCAGCCACTCCGCCATCGGAACGTACTCGCCAAATGGAACCAGGTGGATCTTGTCGTAGCGGTAGGACACCGTTTCCCCACCCTCCAGGAGGTAGGCGCTGTTGAAATAGCGGGTCGACGGAGGCCGTTCGATGGAAGTGACGTTCATCACCAGGGGAACCCCCGCCGCCTGGACCTGACGCTGCCAGAACGTCCGGAATTTGGAGTCTGCCGTAAACAGGTAGGGGTTCTGAGCCTCCGGGAAGATCACCCAATCGACTCCCGCTTCGACCGCCCTCGCGTAGTGCCGGGGAAGGTCGTCGAAATACTTTTTCGCATAGTGCCGGCCATCGGCAAAGAGCCCCACATCGGGCTGCACCAGGGCGACGCGCATTTCCACACCTGGAGGCGGGGTCCAGACGTGGCAACGGTACAATCCATAGAGATTGGCTCCGGCAAAGCAGAGTGCAAACACGGCCGGGAGTCTCCAACTCCGGTTTCGAAGGACCGCTACCAGGGCGGCATTGCCCAGCAGCACCAGTAAGGAGATCAGGTAGACGCCGCTCAGGTCCGCCGCCTGCGCGATCCAGCGGTACGGGAACTGTGTATGTCCCACCAACGCCCAGGGAAATCCGTTGACCGTGTAGTAGTTGCGCAGCAGTTCGGTCAGGATCCACAGCCCCGGTACCGACCAGAGCGCGGCGGTGGCGGACCTCCGGCCCACAGCGTGCGTCAGAAGGGAGAAAGGAAGCAGGAACAGATCCAGCAACAGGATCATGAGTCCGAAGATGAGAGCGGACGTGAACCAGTCCAGATTGCCGTACTCGACCAGGACACGCGGAATCCAGTAGAGCACTCCGCCGAAGTAGAGGGACGAGAAGATCAGATGTCCTGCCAGAATCCGCCGGCGGGAACCGGTCTCCAGGAGGAATTGCAGGTAGGGGGCCAGCGTCACCCAGGCCAGGGGAAAGAGAGAAAATCCGGGGAAGGCCAGGCAGATCCCGATCCCGGAGACCAGCGGACGCAGCGCCCAGCGTGTCATGGAGACTCGGCCATGCTCCGGACGAACGTCGGGAACCCGTCTTCGTACAAACGGCCGGCCAGGTGATCCGCTTGCTGCTTGGTCGGGAAGTCTCCAACCCAGACTCGAAAGAATCGATCGTTTGGCCCCGGACGGCGTATCTCGGCCAGGTATCCCCGGGACCGGACCTTCACCAACTCTTTCCGCGCCTCCGCTTCTCGCTCCATGGCGGCGATCTGAACGGTGAAACGGTGAGCGCCGGACGGTGGGCCCTGCGCGTTGACCCGCGCGCCGGGACCTGCCGTGCCCTCCAGCGGCTCGGGAGAAGTTTCGGCGCCGGGTGCGTCCGCACCCCGGCTGGCCGGGTCGTTCAGACGCCCGTAGAACTCCAACTGGGGTTTCGTTTGGGAACCGGAGGAGCCGCTCCCGGACGGCGCCGTAAAACCTGCCGGCTCCGCCTCCACCGGAAAACTGCGGCCCACGTAGAGGCCGAGGAGGAAAAACCCGGTGACCGTCAGGAGAGTGAGCCCATAAAGGTGAACAATCTCTCTCCAATCAATCTTCGGATTCACCGCCACTTTGAGCCCCGGCCTTCTTGACCATCTGAATCAGGGGAGACAGGACGTCCATGGGGAGGGGAAACACGATGGTGGAATTCTGCTCGGTGGCGATCTCCGACAAAGTCGACAGATACCGCAATTGCACCGACACCGGCTCCGAGGCAAGCATGCCGCCCGCTTGTTGCAGTCGCGCCGCCGCCTGGAACTCGCCTTCGGCGTGGATCACCTTGGCGCTCCGTTCCCGCTCGGCTTCGGCCTGCCGGGCCATGGCCCGCTGCATCTCCGCCGGAAGATCCACGGTCTTGATCTCCACCAGGGAAACCTTGATTCCCCACGGGTCCGTGTGTTGATCCAGAATCGACTGCAGCCGGTCGTTGAGCTCTTCCCGTTTGCTCAGCAGATCATCCAACTCCACTTGGCCCAGGACCGAGCGCAGGGTGGTCTGGGAAAGCTGTGAGGTGGCGTACAGATAATTTTCCACGGCGGACACCACGGCGCTGTTGGGCTCGATGACACGGAAATAGACGATGGCGTTGACTTTGACCGAGACGTTGTCCTTGGTGATGATGTCCTGGGACGGGACGTCCATGGCCACCATCCTCAGACTGATCCGTTCCATACGGTCGATGGGCCAGAAGACCAGGATCAAGCCGGGACCCTTCGAGTCGGGCAGGAGTCTTCCGAGACGGAAAATGACTCCGCGCTCATACTCCCTCAGCACATTGACTACGGAGAGCACGTAGAGAATGACGATGCCCACCAGCACGATGGTTGAAAACGGAATACCTTCAAACATGGAAACCTCCACTCCTGCAGGAACACCCGAAATTTTTCCGGCCGAATCGAATTGGGCGGCTCACCCCTTTTCCTCTGCAGCCGTGGCCAAAGATACTCCCGACCCGGTGTAGGGCTCAACGACCAGGACCAGATTCTTGGAAGCCACCACCTTGACCCGGGCGCCCTGGGGAATCGACGTCGCCGACACCGCCTTCCATCGTTCCCCGGCGACCAGAACCCAACCCTCATCCCCTTCGATGGGTGTCTGGGACACTCCATACAATCCCACCATCCCCCGCGTCCCGGTGGTGACTCTCAAGCGCACCGACTTCACGGTCAGATGCAGCAGGAGGATGGCAATCAGGGCGAAGGGAATGGCGACCGCCACGGCCAGCCCGTAGCTGATCCGGAGCTCGGGAAAGGGAGAGTCCACCAGAAACAGGATGCCCAAAATCATAGCGACGGTTCCTCCGGCACCGAGAATTCCGAATCCCTGAACCGTCACCTCGGCCACGAACAGACCCAGGGCCAAAAGGATAAGCAGAATCCCGATGTAGCTCACGGGAAGCAGCGAGAATCCGAGAAGGGCCAGGAGCAGGCTGATCCCGCCCAACACTCCCGGAAGAATCAGGCCCGGGTTCGAAAACTCCAGGTAGAGTCCCAGCAGGCCGATCACGCCCAGGATGAGAGCGACGTTGGGATTGGCGATCGAGCTGAGGACCCTCTGGCGGAATGTCATCTCAACGACCCGAACCTCCCGTCCTGCGGTCGCCAGAACCTGGGAAGCTCCCGAAAAACGCTCGATCTGCCTCCCCTCCAGGGTCGCCATGAGTTCGGTCTCGTTGCCCACGACCAGGTCGATGAGTCCGCCCTCAAGGGCCTCCCGAGCGGTATAGGACTTGCTCTCCAGGACTCCCTTCTCGGCCAGCTCGTAATTGCGTTTCCGCTGTTGGACGATGGCCCTCAAACCCGCCACGGCGTCGTTTTTCACCTTCTCCAGCATGATCTTGTTCTCCATGCCGAAGGGGAATACGGGATGCGCCGCCCCCGTATTGGTACCGGGGGCCATGACGGCGACGTCTGCCGAGAGCAGGATGAAGAAGCCGGCGGACGCGGCGCGGGCCCCCTGGGGAGCGACGAAGCAGACCACGGGAACCGGAGAATTCAGGATGCTCTGGATGATCTCCTGCATGGAGATGCCCAGACCGCCCGGCGTGGCCAGCCGGATCAAGAGGAATTCGGCATTCGAATCCTCAGCCTGTTCGATGGCGGCGGTGATGAACTCGGAGGTGATGGGATCGATGGGTCCGTCAATCTCGACCTTGAGGATCTCGGCTTGCGCTACCGGTGTCGACAGGAGCAAGAGCAGGCCCAGAACCCTCTTCATCAGGGAACCAATTTTATCAGTCCCGGAAGAAAGTCGCCAAGATGACCCTCCACAGGACCATCCCCATTCGTCGGAGCGGCGGTTTTCCTACCGCCGAACGGGAGTGGCGACTTTCCTGTCGCCGGTGGAGCGGCGGTTTTCCTACCGCCGCACTCCGGTGTGACAAACTTGGCGACGAAGA
>JAPOYZ010000071.1 GCA_026706325.1 Candidatus Aminicenantota bacterium | reverse complement strand
GGTGGGCCTAAGTGGATTTGAACCACTGACCTCACGCTTATCAGGCGTGCGCTCTAACCAACTGAGCTATAGGCCCTTGCAGAAACGCAAATTATATCCCAGCCCGGAAGAGCCTGGCAACCGATTCGCCCCCGTGGAGGGGCTTCACACTAAGGTAGAATGGAGCCTGTGACCAGGAACGTGGGGACCGAAATACCCGACCGGATCATCGCCGAGATCCGGAAGGATCCACCGGTATCGGAAGCCGTTCCGCTCCTCAGCGTAGATCCGGACGGGTATCCTCATGTCGCTCTCCTTTCCTATTTCGAACTGTTCCTCCAGGACGGGTCCCTCTGCTTTTTCGTCCACGGCGGGAGCCGTACGGGACGCTTCCTCAAATCCGGCCGCCGCTGTACCCTCCTGTTCGTGAACCGCGACTACGTCGTCTACGTCAAGGGACGGGCTCGTTGGCAGGGGGACCGGGAGTCCTGCTCCGTTTTCCAGCTCCAGGTGGAGGCGGTGCTGGAGGACTCTCCGCTGCCCGAGGAAGGGGACGTGTTCCTGCGAAGCGGAATCCGGTTCGGAGCCGGTGAAGAATGGCTCGAGAGTCGAGTCCGGTTGAGACGGAGGATGGTATGGAACTGACGAATCACCGGGCCGACGTCGTTGTGGTCGGCGCCGGTCCCGGAGGCTACGCGGCTGCGTTCCGGGCGGCCGATCTGGGGCTCAAGGTGATCCTGGTGGACGCCCGGGGACGGCCCGGAGGTGTCTGTCTGCATGACGGCTGCATTCCCTCGAAGACGCTGCTCCATGTGGCCGGCCTGCTGGGACAGATTCGCGAGGCGGATCGGTTGGGAATCGAGGTGGGAGAGCCGACGGTGAATCTGGGACGGCTCCGGGCCTGGAAAGCCTCGGTCATCGACCGGCTCGCGGGCGGAGTCGCGGATCTGGCCCGGCGGCGCGGCGTGCAACTGATGTGGGGAAGAGCTCGATTCCTGTCCTCGGGCCGGCTCGCCGTAAAGGGCGAAGAAGCTGCGGAGATCGCCTTCGATCACGCCGTCCTGGCCACGGGGTCGCGCCCCGTGGCTCTGCCGGGAATGCCGCGGAACAGCTCCCGCCTCCTGGACTCCACCCGGGCCCTCGACCTGGAGACGATTCCCGAAACCCTGTTGGTGATCGGCGGTGGCTACATCGGCCTGGAGCTGGGGACGGTCTACGCGGCTCTGGGAAGCCGGGTCACCGTGGTGGAGATGTTGGACGGGTTGCTTCCCGGCGTCGACCGCGATCTGGTCCGGCCTCTGGCGAAACGCCTTCAACATCTCTTCGAAGCCATCCATCTGCGGAGCCGGGTCGGCCGCGTTCGGGAAACGGACGGGGGACTGGAGGTCGAGCTGGAGTTGCCGGACCAGGCGGTTTCCCTCGTCTTCGATCAGGTGCTGGTGGCGGTGGGCCGCCGCCCCAATTCGGAGGGGCTGGGTCTGGAGAACACGGGTGCGAGGGTCGACGCCCAGGGCTTCATCCGGACCGATGCCCAATGCCGGACCGATGATCCGGCCATCCTTGCCATCGGCGACGTGGCAGGCCAACCCATGCTGGCTCACAAGGCGACGAGGGAAGCCCAGGTGGCCGCTGAGGTCATCGCCGGCGAAGAGTCCAGTTACGAGCCGGAGGCGGTTCCGGCCGTGGTTTTCACCGATCCGGAGGTGGCCTGGTGCGGCCTCACCGAAGGGGAAGCCAGGGACGAGGGTCAGGACATTCACGTGGTGCGGTTCCCCTGGGCGGCTTCGGGCCGGGCCCTGACCATGGGAAGGCCCGAGGGACTGACGAAGATGATTCTTGATCCCGACTCGGGACAGGTCCTGGGCGTCGGCATCGTGGGCGCCCACGCCGGCGAGCTCATCGCGGAGGGGGTGGCGGCCATCGAGATGGCGGCCCTGGCCGAGGATCTGGCGCTCTGTATTCACGCCCATCCCACCCTTTCCGAGACCCTGGGCGAGGCGGCGGAGTCCTTCATGGGCCAGCCCACCCACCTGTACCGCCCGCCGCGAAGGAGGAGATTCTAGGAGGGAAGGAAGGGCGTTTTTCAGGCGCGCCGTAGGTACAATGGCGTCCGGCGCCCGGAACGACGCTGCTCCAGTCGCCGCTCCAGCCGTTTGCCTTGCGCTGGCGATCGGGGGTATTTTTGGAGCCGCTGCCGAGAAAGGATCGATCCACCATGGGAGAGAGCCGTGACAGCTTTGGCTGTCGATCCACACTGACGACTGGAACCCTCGAAGCCGATTTTTTCGATCTCAGGTCACTGGAACGGCGCGGGGTGGGCCGCGTCTCCCGGCTTCCCTTCTGCATGAAGGTCCTGCTGGAGAATCTCCTCCGGCATGAGGACGGGGTCACGGTGACCGCCGAGGACGTGGCGACCTTGGCCGACTGGCAACCGTCCTCCGATTCCCAGCCCGAGATCGCCTTCCGGCCGGCGCGGGTTCTGCTGCAGGATTTCACCGGAGTCCCCGCGGTCGTGGACCTGGCCGCCATGCGGGACGCCATGATCGGGATGGGAGGGGACCCGGACCGGATCAATCCCCTGGTCCCGGCCGAGCTGGTCATCGACCACTCGGTCCAGGTCGACTCCTTCGGGACCCGCCGGTCCTTCCGGTTCAATGTGGAGAAGGAGTTTCAGCGCAACCTGGAACGCTACGCCTTTCTGCGTTGGGGCCAGACCGCGTTCGACAACTTCCGCGTCGTACCCCCGGCCACCGGGATCGTCCACCAGGTCAACCTGGAGTACCTGGCCCGCGTCGTGTTCCAGCCGGGAGAAAATGGAGACCGCCTTTGCTACCCCGACACCCTCGTCGGAACCGACAGCCACACCACCATGGTCAACGGATTGGGGGTCCTGGGTTGGGGCGTGGGCGGTATCGAGGCGGAAGCGGCCATGCTGGGACAACCCATCAGCATGCTGTTGCCGCAGGTCGTGGGATTCGGCTTGCGCGGGGTTCTGCCCGAGGGAGCCACGGCCACCGACCTGGTGCTGCGGATCACCCAGATGCTCCGGGAAAAGGGCGTGGTCGGAAAGTTCGTGGAGTTCTACGGTTCCGGCATCGCCGGCCTCTCCCTGGTCGACCGGGCGACTCTGGGCAACATGTCCCCCGAGTACGGAGCCACCTGCGCCATCTTTCCCATCGACGACGAGACCCTGAGCTACCTCCGGCTCACGGCGCGGCCGGCGGAGCAGGTTGCCCTGGTGGAGAGCTACGCCAAGGCGCAGGGCATGTTCCACGGTCCCGACAGCCCGGAGGCGGAGTACAGCGACACCCTGAGCCTGGATCTGGCCACGGTCGAACCCGCCATTGCGGGACCGAAGCGTCCTCAGGACCGCATCCCCTTGACGCAGTCGAAGCCGGCGTTTCTGGAATTCGTGTCCCAATCGGCCGGGAACGGAAAACCGGCCGGCGCGGATACGCTGCCGATCGCGCAAGAAGACGGGGACGGCTCCGGCGCCCTCGACCTGGACCATGGCTCCGTGGTCATCGCCGCCATCACGAGCTGCACCAACACCTCGAATCCGTCGGTCATGGTGGGGGCCGGACTCCTGGCTCGCAAGGCGGTCCAACGGGGTCTGGTGAGGAAACCGTGGGTCAAGACCAGTCTGGCGCCGGGATCGAAGGTCGTGACGGAATACCTGGAGAAGGCCGGCCTGATGGAAGACCTGGCCGCCCTGGGGTTCGATCTGGTGGGGTACGGCTGCACCACCTGCATCGGCAACAGCGGTCCCCTGGCCCCGCCGATCTCCAAGGCGGTCCACGAGCGCGATTTGGTAGTTTGCGCCGTCCTGTCGGGCAACCGCAATTTCGAAGGCCGGATCAGCCCGGACGTTCGAGCCAACTACCTGGCCTCGCCGCCCCTGGTCGTCGCCTACGCCATCGCCGGCCGCATGGATCACGACCTGTACCGAGAGCCTCTGGGGCAGGATTCCCAGGGACGGGAGGTCTATCTGCGGGACATCTGGCCGACCCACCAGGAGATTCAGGCGGTGATCGGGGAAGCGGTGCTGCCGGAGATGTTCCGGGAGAAGTACGGCGACGTCTTCAGTGGGAACGAGCGGTGGCGGGAGCTGCCCGCGCCCGAGGGCCAGGGCTTTTCCTGGGAGGCGGAATCCACCTACGTGCGGAGGCCGACCTTTTTTGACGGGATGCCTCGAAACCCGGAACCGCTTCGGGACCTGGAGGGAATGAGAGCCTTGGCGTCGCTGGGAGACTCGGTGACCACGGACCACATCTCGCCGGCCGGGGCGATTCCGGTGGACGGACCCGCCGGCCGCTATCTCATGCAGCAGGGGGTCGAACCGGCCGACTTCAACTCCTTCGGCTCGCGCCGCGGCAACCACGAGGTCATGGTGAGGGGGACCTTCGGAAACATCCGGCTCCGGAATCTGCTGGTCCCGGGCGTCGAAGGCGGATACACGCGATGCTCGCCCGGAGGCGACGTGGTTTCCATCTACGACGCCAGCATGGAGTACCAGCGGCGAGGGACACCGCTGATCATTCTGGCCGGCAAGGAATACGGTTCGGGCTCCTCCCGGGACTGGGCGGCCAAGGGGACGCGGCTGCTGGGAGTCGAGGCCGTCCTGGCCGAGACCTACGAGCGCATCCACCGGAGCAACCTCATCGGCATGGGCGTTCTCCCCCTCCAGTTTGTGGACGGGCAGAATCGGGAATCGCTGCGACTGAACGGTTTCGAGACTTACGGGCTCACCGGCCTCTCGAAAGGGTTGGATCCGGGGGCCACCCTCCGGATGCGCGTCTCCTCTCCCGGAGCCGACGACATCGAGTTCCCGGTCCTGGTCCGAATCGACACCCCCAATGAGCTGGCTTATTTCCAACACCGGGGCATCCTGCACTATGTTCTGAGGTCCCTGGCCAGTTGACCCGGGATGAGGGAGGGGACCGGTTGAGGCTGAATCGTTGACCGCTCGAGCCCGAACTATTGAGCTGCCCATCTTTCCCCTCCCCGGTGTGGTGTTCTTCCCCCGGGTGGTCCTCCCCCTGCACATCTTCGAACCGCGCTACAAGGCCATGGTGGCCAGCGCCCTGGACGGGAGCGGACACATCGGCATGGTCCTCCTCCGGGAGGGGTGGCGCCCTCAATACCACGCCTCCCCGCCGGTCTTCGGAACCGGCACCATGGGTCTGATCACTCAGCCGGAAGAGCTTGAGGACGGCAAGTACAACCTCCTGCTCCGGGGGCTCCAGCGTTATCAGATCTTGGAATTCCTGCAGGACACGCCCTTCCGGCTGGCCCGTGTCCGGCTTCTGGAGGACGTGGCCCCGGACGAACGCGACGCTCAGGCCCTTCGCTGGAAGATGGCCAAGCGCCTGGACCAGTTGGCGCCCGAGATCAAGTTTCCGCCTCTGGGGCCCAAGTTGGCCGGCCGGATCGATTTTCTGACCATGATCAACCTGATCTGTTGTTGCCTGGACCTCTCCGTCTACGACAAGCAGAGGCTGCTGGAGACGGGCGACCTGGCGGTGCGGGCTCGCGGAGTCCTGGGGGTGCTGGACCGGAAGCTGAAGGCCAAGAAACTGGTCTCGGGCTTTCAGACCCTCCGGCCCGAGCATCCGGAGCGGAATTGAGTTCACGAAACCGGCGGCCGGCCGCAGCCGGCGGGACTGGAATTTCAATGAGAGTGATTCGGCTGCTGGCGCTTTGTCTGACGACCTCCGCCTTTTTGGCGGCCACCTCCGGTCTCGGCCAGGCGCCGGCTTTTCCCGAGCGGAATCTCAGTTATGACATCCAGGCCAAGCTGGATCCGGCCTCCAAAACGGTCGAGGCCCGACAGGTCCTGAACTGGCGAAACTCCTCGGACACGCCCGTCCGGGAGTTCCACTTTCATCTCTACCTGAACGCCTTCCGGAACAACCGGTCCACCATGATGTGGGAGCTGGATTTCGCCCCCTTCTGGAGGGACAAGGACCCGATTCCCGAGGACTACTGGGGTTTCGTCGACGTCGGATCCATCCAGGTCGAGGCGGATGGACCCGAGGGCCCCAGCCGCGTGGTGCGCCGCCGTTTCATCCATCCGGACGACGACAACGCCGAGGACCGGACGGTGCTGCAGGTAGAGCTGGACCGGCCTCTTGCCCCCGGCGAGCAGGTCCGCTTTCTTATCGAGTTCACCTCCAAGCTGCCCCGCGGCGCCCGCAGGACCGGCTGGGTGGAGGACTACTACTTCGTGGCCCAGTGGTTTCCCAAGCTGGGAGTTTTTTCCGACGGCGCCTGGTATTGCCACCAATATCATCGCCACTCCGAGTTCTTCGCCGATTTCGGGGACTATGAGGTGAGCCTCACGGTCCCGTCGGGCATGGTGGTGGGGGCCACAGGACGCTTGGTCGGCGACACCGACAATGGGGACGGTACCCGCACGCACCGTTTTCAACAGGAAAACGTGCATGATTTCACCTGGGTGGCCAGC
>JAPOYZ010000037.1 GCA_026706325.1 Candidatus Aminicenantota bacterium | reverse complement strand
CCGAGGTCCAGACGAACTTGGACCTCGGAGATCATGCAGAACCACTACAACGGGTGCGTGCTGGTGGGTGAGTACCTCTACGGGTTCGACAACTCGATCCTCAAGTGCATGAGGCTGACGGACGGAGAGGTCCTCTGGGCCCATCGGAGCGTGGGCAAGGGTTCCCTGATCGCGGCCCAGGGCCATCTCATCGTCCTGGGCGAGCAGGGCCACGTCGCCATGGTGCAGGCCACCCCGGAAGGATACCGGCAGACGGGCGTGAAAAAGATCCTCCAGCACCGGTCCTGGAGCCCGCCGGCGTTGGCCGGAGGACGGCTCTACGCCCGCGACCACCACCATATCGCCTGCCTGGACCTGAGGAAGCGCCGCTGACGTGAAGCGCTCCCAGACGGATCCGCACGTCTATCCACCTCCGCCGTCGCTGCTGCAGCGTCCCACCCTCTCGTCGCTCTGGGTATTCGTGGGCCCCGGCGTCATCATCGCCTCGGTGACCATCGCCAGCGGCGAGCTGGTCTTCGCCTCCCGGAGCGGCGCCATCTTCGGCTACGGGATGCTCTGGTGCTTTCTCTACGCCGGCATCTTCAAGGGGATCCAGGTCTACACCGCTTCCCGGCACATCGTTCTGACCGGAGAGCATCCCATGACCACCTGGTGCTCCATGCCGGTGGTGGGAATGGCATTTCCCCTGCTCATCGTGCTCCCGGCGGTCATGCTCATGCTGGTGGGGTTCTCGGCCCTTCCCGAGATCCTGGCGACCTTCATTCATCGGCTGATGGGAGGAGCCGTGGAGGGGGCAGGCGTCGGCCCCTGGCAACATCTGGAATTCTGGCTCAACGTCTGGGCCACGGTGGTCCTGACCGCCTGCCTGATCCTGGCGCTGATCTCCACCTACGACATCGTGGAGCGCCTCTCCACCGTGATCCTGGGAATCATGGTGCTGTGCATCGCTTCGGCCGTGGTGATCCTGGGGCCCAACATTACTGACCTGTTCCAAGGGCTCTTCCTCCCTCGGGTCAGCGACTACCAGCCCTGGGTGCTGGAGAAATATTCCCAGACATTCTCCGGGCGCAGTCCCTGGCTGGAGGTCTTGCTCTACATCGGTGCGGTGGGAGGAGGCAGCCAGGACTACGTAGGGTACATCGGGTTCCTGCGGGAGAAGAAATGGGGCCTGGCGGGGATTCGTGTCGCCGGCCGCCGGGAACTGGCCGATGCGGCGCGGAGTTCCGCCTCGGAGGTGGTCGAGCGGGCCCGCGTCTGGACCCGGGCGCCTCTGCTGGACACCACCCTCTCCTTTACGTTCGTCATCCTGGTGACCTTGCTCTTCGCCATCCTGGGATCCATGGTGCTGAATCCGAACCAGGCAATCCCTGACGGCAGCGAGTTCCTGACCGTACAGGAGTCCTTCCTGACCACCCTGCATCCCCAGCTCAAGTGGCTCTACCGGGTGGGCGTCTTCCTGGCCTTCATCGGGACCCTCTACGGGGCTTTCGAGGTCTACTCCCGCGTTATCTCCGAAGGAGTGCGCAGCATCTTTCCCCGTTTCGTGGAGCGCCCTTTTTTCAAGTCCCTGAGAACGGTGACCATCTCCTACTGCTTTCTGGGCGGATTGCTGCTGGTCTGGCTCCCCAAGGAGATCGCCGGCGACGTGCTCGGGCGCGTCACCTTCACGGGAGTGATCAGCGGCGGAATTGCCGCCTGCGGACTCTGGTGCTTCGCCATGATCTGGGCCGACCGGTACCGGCTTCCGCCCCGCCTGCGCATGAGCTGGAAGCTCAGGCTGGCCACCGCCATTGCCGGCATCGTAATGTTCTCCCTCGGAGTCCGTGTCATTGTCTCCTACTTTCAAGGAAATTGAATGAAGCTGAAACAGTACGAAATCCACAGAGTCCATCTCCCGCTGCCCCACCCCATCGGCGATTCCCAGGTTCGCTTCGTGGATCACCGGGGAACGATTCTGGAGCTGGAGACCGAGACCGGCCTGCGGGGAGTCGGTTTTCAGGTCCAGCAGGGGATGCCTACGGCCGCCCTGAAGGAACTGAAGGAACAATTCGAATTCCAGACCTGGCCTGGCCTCCTGGGAGCGAACCCCTTCA
This sequence comes from Candidatus Aminicenantota bacterium, assembly GCA_026706325.1. Classification (GTDB taxonomy): domain Bacteria; phylum Acidobacteriota; class UBA6911; order RPQK01; family JAJDTT01; genus JAJDTT01. The sequence goes on along the minus strand of JAPOYZ010000037.1, from coordinate 4,398 downwards.
CCCTTGCCAATCGCATCGAGCGGCCCCGGGGCGGAAACGTCGGAGCCTCTCCCTTCGCCCTCGTTGTGGAGACGGCGCTCTGGGACCTGATGGCCAAGCACCTGAATCTCCCCCTGTACCGGCTGCTGGGAGGGACCCGGACCCGGGTTCGGGCCTACGGGAGCACCCTCGACTTCCATCTGACGGACGACGAGTTCCGGGCCAAGCTGATCCGGTTCCGGGAGCAGGGATTCAAGGCCATGAAGATCAAAGTGGGCCACCCCGACGTGGAGTGGGACCTGGCCCGAATGGCCATCGCCCGCCAGGTGATGGGGCCCGAACCGGACCTCATGATCGATTCCAACGAGGCCTGGTCCCCCAAGGAGGCTCTGCTGCGGCTTCACCGCTACCGCGACGAGGGGTTCGAGATCTACTGGATGGAGGACCCCATCGATCGCAATGATCTGGACGGCTACCGGATGCTCTGTGCCGAGATTCCCTTCACCCGCATCAACACCGGCGAATACCTGGGCTTCTCCGGAAAGCGGCGCCTGCTGGAGGCGGCCGCCGTGGACGTGCTGAACGTTCACACTTCCATTTCCGAGTCGCGGACGGCCGCCCGGCTGGCGGGCGACTACGGGATTCCCGTCTCGATGGGGAACACTCCTCTGGAGACCGGGGTCCACGCGGCGGTGAGTTTTCCCGAGTGCCTCTACATGGAGTTCTCCGATCTGATGTGGAACGTCCTGGCCCAGGAGCCGATCCGCTTCGAAGACGGCCATGCCATCGCGCCCGATCGGCCGGGACACGGTCTGGAACTCGACCGAGATGCCCTGGCCCACTACTCGGTCCCGGGTTAGATATCGGCCCGCCGGTGGACCCTGTCGGAGGGGGACAGGTGCCTGAATTTCGACCTGAAGCTCTGAGCCGGATCCTGCAACGCATCCTGGTGGCGGCGGGGGCGACGCCGGCGGAGGCCGAGACCGTTGCCTCGCTGGGGATCGACGCCCACCTGTCGGGCCACGACTCTCACGGCACACTTTCTCTATTGGGCTACGTGAACAAGATCTCCAATGGAGAGGTCGTCCCCGGGGCCCAGGTGGAGGTGATTCGGGAGACCGGCTCCACTCTCGTATTGGACGGGAACTGGGGCTTCGGACACGTGGTGGTCCGGGAGGCCACGCTCCGAGGCATCCGGAAGGCTCGGGAAGCCGGCACCTGCGTGGTCAGCGTGCGCCACTGCAACCACCTGGGCCGCCTCAGCGACTACCTGAGAATGGTCACCGGCGAGGGCATGGCGGCCATCATGATGGCCAACGCCCACGGTCAGCGCGGATTGGCCGCAGCCTTCGGCGGGATCGATCCCCGCCTCTCCACCAATCCCATGGGGGTCGGCGTGCCCACCGGCGGGACACCGCTGATTCTGGACATGACCACCACCGTCGCCGCCGGAGGAAAGGTCGCTCTGGCCCATAATCTGGGAGAGCCGGTTCCCGACGGCTGGCTCATCGACAGCCGCGGGCGCCCCACCAACGATCCGGGCGTGATCCTGGAAGACCCTCCCGGGTCCCTGCTTCCCCTGGGGGGACCGGTGGGATACAAGGGATTCGGCCTCGGGCTCGCGGTAGAGGCTCTCGCCGGAGCCCTGAGCGGCGCCGGCTGTACCGACTGGGACCGGATCAGGGGAGGGAACGCCGTCTTTCTCAACGTGATCAACGTGGCCAGCTTCGCCCGCCCGGAGATATTTCACGCCCAAATGCAGGGTTTCCTGGAACGAATCAAGGCGTCCCCCAGGGCTCCCGGATTCGACGAGATCCGGATTCCGGGCGAGCGGGAAGCCAGGGAGCGGCAAAGGCGGAGACGGGAAGGCATTGTCCTTCCACGCGCCACCTGGCGGGAGGTTCTGGCAGTGGCCAACGATCTGGGCCTGGACCTGGAAAACCATGAGGATGAATCGTCATGACACGAGAAACGGAACAAATCGTCCGGCAGGCGCTCATGCACCTGGATCTGCAGGGCTTTTACGTCTTGGAGGACGTCATTCCCGCGGACCGGGTCGGAGGGATCTGCCGACACGTGGAGGAGACGGTAGCCCGGCACGGAACCGGAGAGAACATCCAGGGACTGGGCAGCCGAAAGGGACTCCTGGCCTTCGACCAGTCGTTCGCGCCCTACCTGGCCGACCCGCGCCTCCTGGGGGTGGCCGAGTCCCTCTTCGGACCCCACTACCGGATCTCCTTCACCACCGCCCACATCAGCTATCCGGGAAACCAAAGGGGGAAGCTCCACGCCGATTGGCCCTTCAATCAGCTCAACGCGGGTCACATCCCCGCCCCCTACCCCGACGCGGTCCAGCACCTGACCACGCTCTGGATGCTCTCCCCCTTCACCGAGGAGACGGGAGCCACCATCATCGTGCCGGGCAGCCACCGCCATCCCAACAACCCCACCGGCGACATCGGGGTCGACCCCATGGCAACTTTTCCCAGCGAGATCCGGGCCACCGGCGACGCCGGCAGCGTCCTCCTTTTCGACAGCCGGCTCTGGCACGCCATCTCCCACAACGTGAGCGACAAGGCGCGAGTGGGCATGGCCGTGCGGTTCGCTCCCTGGTGGTTGAATCTCGACATCCTGATGCCGGGCTCCGTGGAACGAACCCGGATGGTGGACGAGACCGGGATCATGGACAACGTCGTCGTTCCGGTGCCCCAGCACGTCTACGACGGCTTGCCGGAGAACGTGAAGCCGCTCTTTCGCCACTGGGTCGAATCGTGACTCCGAATAGTGGCAAACTTGCCGCTGGAGACACCGGTGACTCGTAGGATAAAGCTGGTCACAATTCATTCATGATCACGAACCTGCCGTTCAACCTGGACGACCTTCTCCACTGCCGGGGAGTGGAGTCGGAGCGTGTGGAGTTCAAGGCGTCTTGGAATCCGCAGGTGACCGGGCCACAGGTGCTCAGCACGATTTGCGCGTTCGCGAACGACTACCACAACCTGAACGGCGGCTACGTTGTCATCGGCGTGGAGGAGCGGGATGGCCGGGTAGACCTACCGCCGCTTGGTCTGTCCGCCGAGGAGGTCGATGCCGCTCAGAAGTGGATCCGCGGTAACTGCAATCGGATCGACCCTCCTTATCCGCCAATCCTGTCGCCCGAGACGGTTGCGGGCCGCCTCATCCTGGTGGTGTGGGCGCCCGGAAGCGAGATGAGGCCGCACCGCGCCCCGGCTGCTCGTGGCGGGCCACCCCGGTATTGGATCCGTCTTGGCGCCGAGACAGTCGATGCCGAACAGCGGGGAGACTTGTTGAGAGGCCTCTTCGAGCAAACGGCCCGCGTGCCGTGGGACGATCGCAGGATGCCGGACGCGCGGATCAGCGATCTTCGAGAGGCGAAGGTGCGCGAGTACCTGCGCGATGTTGGAAGCGGACTTCTGGACGAACCGAGCGAGGCGGAGATTTACCGGCGGCTGCGCATCACCATAAGGGTCAATGATCACGAAATGCCCCGGAACGTCGGCCTTCTCTTCTTCTCCAGCGACCCCGAGCGCTGGTTCCGCGGCTCCAACATCGAAGTCGTGCATTTCACCGCAGACCGGGCAGGGGACGTGCAGGAGGAGCGCACTTTTCGCGGCGGATTGACGGACCAGCTTCGCGACTGCCTCAACTACCTGGAAAACCTCTCAACTTTCCATCTTCAGAAGCAACGGGACCGGAGCCAAGTGAGGGGATGGGTCAGCTATCCGCTACAGGCGTTGCGCGAGACTCTCGTCAACGCCGTATATCATCGTGGCTACGATATCGATCAACCGGAACCCACGAAAGTCTACCTTTATCCCAGCCGGGTGGAGATCATCAGCTATCCCGGACCCGTTCCGGGAATCGAACTCCGGCATCTGGCGCCAAACGCCCAGGTCCCGGCCGTACCTGCACGGAATCGCCGCATCGGCGAGTTTCTGAAGGAACTGAAGCTGGCAGAGGGTCGTCTCTCCGGGTTACCGAGAGTGTTCCGGGCGATGGAAGCCAACGGATCACCGCCACCTCGTTTCGAGTTCGACGAACAGCGGACCTTCTTTCAGGCCACGCTGCCTGCACACCCGGAATACGCTGCGCTGTCGGCGCTGCGGGACGCCGCCCATTTGCGGGGACTCGGGGAATCCGGAGAGGCGTTTCGGCGCATTGAGTCCGCGTGGGAGTCCCATCAAGCTTCGGCGCTCCTCGCATCGGAGATGATCCGGGGCCACGCAGAACGCGGAGAGACCAGACGGGCCGAGGACGTCCTGAATACGTTTTCGGCGCAAGGACCCGAGAGCGCCGTGCCGCACGTCGCTAATACTCTGATCGAGGCGCTGATCAAGGCCGGCGAAGACGAAAGGGCGATACGACTGCTTAAGAGGGACCATCTGGTCATGTCCGTCC
>JAPOYZ010000407.1 GCA_026706325.1 Candidatus Aminicenantota bacterium | reverse complement strand
CCACGCTCGAATCACCGCTTTGGACACGTCGGCCGCCGAAGCCGTACCGGGGGTCAAGGCCGTCCGGGTGATTCAGGGGGTCGGCACCGAGATCAAGTGGGAGTTGGACGAAATCGCGACCGTCGCCGCCGAGACCGAAGAGGCGGCTGAGGACGGGGTCCGGGCCATCAAGGTCGACTACGAAGTTCTATCCCATTTCGTCACGGAAGAGGACCGGGCCAGCGCTCCGGAACAGGAGGTCGCCAGGGAGGAGACCGAAGGAGACCCGGCCGGCGCCATGGCTTCGGCGGACGTCCGGAGCAAGGGCTTCTACGGCATTGCCCCCATCACCCATTGCTGCATGGAGTCTCATGGCCAGGTCTGCGAGTGGGACGGCGAAGACAAGCTCAATGCCTGGTGCTCCACCCAGGCGGTTTCGGGTCTGCCCGGCCAGTTCGCCGACAAGCTGGGCCTGCCGACCGCCAACGTGCGGGTGATCACTCCCTACATGGGAGGCGGATTCGGGAGCAAGTTCAGCGCCGATCGCTGGGGCATCGAGTGTGCCGAGCTGGCCCGCCAGGAGAACGCCGCCGTCAAGCTCTTCCTGGAGCGGGACGCGGAGTTGGCTGTTGCGGGAGATCGTCCCTCGGCCTACGCCGAGATCGAGGTCGGCGCCAAATCGGACGGGACCATCGTGGCTTGGTCTTCGGAGACGTGGGGCTCCGGCGGGATTTCGGGATCGCGCGGCAGTCCGCCCGTCCCTTACGTTTTCCAGGTCCCCAACCGGAAGCAGACGCACCATTCCATCGTCATCAACAAGGCCACGGCGCGAGCCTGGCGAGCGCCCAACCATCCCCAGGCCTGCTTTTTGACCATGGGCGCCCTGGAGGACCTGGCGGCTGAATTGAAGATGGATCCCCTGGATCTGTTCCTCAAGAACGTCTCCATCACCGGACCACGAGCCGACACCTACGCCGAGGAGTTGGAAGTGGGGGCCGCCCTCATGGATTGGAGGCGCAACTGGCACCCCCGGGGAGACAGTGGACGCGGACCCGTCAAGCGGGGTCTCGGCCTGGGTCTCCACACCTGGGGTGGAAGAGCTCATCAGAGCAACTGTGAAGTCGTGATCTTCCCCGACGGAAACGTGGAAGCGCGATTGGGGAGCCAGGACCTGGGCACCGGCACCATTACGGTCGTCGCCATGATCCTGGCCGAGACGCTGGACCTCCCCCTCGACGCCGTGAACGTGAAGATCGGCGACAGCCGTTTTCCCGCCTCGGGAGGTTCGGGAGGAAGCACCACCGTCGGAGGCGTGACCTCTTCGACCCGCCGGGCGGCGGTCAATGCGCTGGAGCAGTTGTTGGAACGGGTGGCTCCGTCCCTGGACGCTTCGGCCGATCAACTGGAGGCCGTCGACGGGCGGGTTCAGGTCAAGGGCAATCCGGCCCGGAGTCTCTCCTGGCGGCAGGCGGCGGCCCGCATCGGTCCCAGCCCCATGAGCGCAACCGGTAGCAATCCCGGTCCTGGCAAGCTGAGCGACAGCGGCGTGGGCGGGATTCAGATGGCGGACGTCTCCGTGGACGTGGAGACGGGGATCGTCAAGATCAACAAGGTGGTGGCGGTTCAGGACTGCGGCCTGATCATCGACATGAAGCTTTCCGAGAGCCAGGTCTATGGCTCCTTGATCATGGGAATCGCCTACGCCTTGTGCGAGGAAAAGATCCTGGATCCGGTGAGCGGCAAGATGTTGAACCCGGACATGGAGTTTTACAAACTGCCCGGGATCGGGGACATCGGCGAGTTGGTCGTGCACATGATGACGGGCCCCGGGTACGACGAGCGGGGTGTGATCGGATTGGGTGAGCCGCCGGTGATCTCCACCGGCGCGGCGATCGCGAATGCCGTGGCCAACGCCATCGGCGTGCGCGTCCCGTACATGCCCGTGACCCCCAATCGCGTATTGGAAGCCCTTGAGAGAGGAGGAGCTGCCTGATGCGAGCCTTCGAATATGCCAACCCAACCTCGGTCCAGGACGCCGTTCGCCTCTTGGGGAGCAACGAAGGAGAGTCGGCCGTGCTGGCCGGCGGAACCGATCTCCTGAGTCTGATGAAGGACTACGTCGTGACCCCCGGGCGTCTTGTGAACATCAAATCCATCGAAGATCTGCGAGGGGTGAGCTACGACTCGGACGCCGGACTCAGTATCGGCGCCGTCGTGACCTTGGACGAACTGGCCGCCCAGACGTTCGTGCAGACCCACTATCCGGCGCTGATTCAGGCTCTGGACGGTATTCGCAGTGCGCAGATCCAGGCTGCCGGCACGGTCGGCGGCGACCTCTGTCAACGGCCCCGCTGCTGGTATTTTCGTCGCGGTTTCGGACTGCTGGCGCAAATGAACGGCAAGTCCATGGTCGCGGACGGAGACAATCGCTACCATGCCATTTTGGGCAATGACGGTCCGGCGCAATTCGTCAATGCTTCGAGTCTGGCTCCAGCTCTGATCGCACTCGGAGCCAAGGTGACGATCCAAGGGGTCTCCGGCTCCCGGGAGATCGCCCTCGAGGAATTTTTCCAGACTCCCGGGTCCCAGGGTGAGCGGGAGAACGTCCTGGCCCCCAACGAGATCCTGACCCGGATCGTGGTTCCGGCGGCCTCGGGAACGCAAAACGCCACCTACGAAGTTCGGGAGAAGGAGGCGCTGGACTGGCCGCTGGCTGCGGCTTCCGTTTCGCTGACCCACAACGGCGGCGGCGTCGGTCAAGCCCGCGTCGTATTGGGACATGTCGCTCCGGTGCCCTGGGTCTCGGAGAAGGCCGCGATGGCTCTTCAAGGCAAAGCCGTCACCCGGGAATCGGCGGAAGCTGCCGGCGCCGCCGCCGTGGAAGGCGCCCGCGCGCTGAGCCGAAACAAATACAAGATCCAACTGGCTCGAGTGGCCGTCAAACGCGCCGTGCTCCGGGCAGCCGGGATGGAGGAGAGTTGATCATGTTGGACGTGGAGCAGATCAAGTTTCAACTTTGCAGACGTTTGCGGTGGAAGGGAATGTACGTCGAGGCGGCGCCGGACCTCACGGTGCCTCCAAGCAATGACGCTTTCTTCTGGTGCAACGACACCATGACCTGCCTGGGACCCGACGGGGACCTGGCGAACGAGGAGAAGTGCCAATCGGACAGGGCCTGCCACGAGCCCTTGTAGTCACAGCAAAGGGCCGAGGGTCCCGCGGGTTCGATCCGAAATCGGTGATGCACACTCTGACGGCGGCTACCGTTTCGGGTTGAGCCAGTCAGGATTGTCCGACGGGTGCATCTGATAGGATAGGGACTCAATAACAGAGGGGGTCAGATATGAGATCAGGAATCGTTGCTTGCTTGACCTTGGCCGTGGTCATGACGCCTCTGGTGGCCGCCGACGCCACCATCTCGGGAGATTACCTGGAGGTGCGGACGACGGACGTTTACACCGGGCCCTGTTTCGCCAACGCGGAAGTCAATCTGACGGGGAAAGAAGCCATGCTCGCGTGGCGGGTGCGCCATGGGAGTTGGAACGGCGTTTCGCTGCAGGGACTCAGCGTGCTTGCCATCGTGAAGTCCGCGTCCACCCTGGGTGATCCTCATGCCGTGGACCGTTCCTCCCGGTCTCTGATCGTGGTGGACGAGCGGGCGGACGGAGATCAGGAGGAGGCTCTGCTGGCGTTCGTCCGGACCGAAGCTCCACAACTGATGGAGAATGTGGTCCAGGTTCAACGCGCTCCCATCGCTCTTGAATTCGGCGCTTCCAAAACGTTTGCGCGCCTGCAGGCGGGGGACATCGCCTCCCTCCGGACCCGGGCACTGAATCACCACGACCATATCTGCGGCAACGAGACGGTCTACTATCCGCCGTTGACCGAGGTGGCCGATGCCCGTCCGGCTTTTACGCTCTCCCATAGGTTCCAGGGAGACGGCCTGGGCAGCAGTTGGGGTACCTACGGAACCCGCGGGGCGTTCGTCGGGAGCTTCACGCGCTGAGGAACCCGTTGCGAATCGGACGGCGAGTTCACGAAAGAACTTGTTTCTTGTCCCGTATGCTGCTGGCGATCGTCCTGGTCGGTATCGTTCTGACGCCGGCCTTCAGTGCGGAAGGACCCTTGGCCGTGGAGACGGCCAAGGTCGACCCGCCGCCGGAGCTTTCCCAGAAGGTTCGGGACTCGCTCCAGCCGGAAGCACTGCGCGTCTTGCAGGGCGGACAACCATTTGCGGATTTCTGGTTGAGAGCGGATGTGCCGGAGGCATCGTCGCCTTCCACGGAGTTGGGAGTCAGTTTCGGGCAATTGAAGGTCGGAACCCTGGTCGGCGCCGTCCGCTTTCCGGCCAAGTGGTCCGATTACAAGGAACTGCCGATCCTGCCTGGCGTCTATACCCTCCGCTATGCGGTCCAGCCGCAGGACGGTGCTCACATGGGGGTTTCCATCTACCGGGATTTTCTTCTTATGATCCCTGCCAAGATGGATGACGACCCGGATACGGAATACCGGCCGGACGAGTTGGTGCAGGCCAGCGCCGAAGCCGCCGTCGGGCGGCATCCCGCCACTCTCAGCCTCTTCCCGATCTACGATGAGGTCACGGGCCCCACGCTCGTCAAGAACGATATGGACCAGTGGACGCTGGTCGCCCAATCAGGATCTCTGACGCTGGGCATGGTGATGCTCGGCCACGGCGAGATCGAATAAACTGACCCGGTTTTTCAGTCGCCCGAGGCCGGGTTGCCGCCGCCCCACCGGGAGACGATCCATCCCGTCGCAAAGGTCACGCTGGTCCCCACCAGAACATACCAGGGCCACGCCACACCTCCCGTCCCGTGGACCGCGAGCATGGTGGCAAGGCCCGCGGCCATGCCGGTCAGCGCCCCCCTCTGAGTGATGCTGCGACGGCGCAGAGCCAGCAGAAACACACCCAGCACGCTTCCCATGGTCAGGCTCGGTATGGTCAGGCCCGCTTCCAGCACGGACCCCCAGTTCCTGGCCAGCAGGGCGATGACCACCAGAATCCCGCACCAGCCCAGGGTCAGCAGCCGGGACACCCGCAGGTAGTGGGCTTCGGTTCCATGCCGCCAGCGGCGGTAGAAGTCGTGGATTGAGGAGGCGGACAGGGAGTTCAGTGAACTGCTCAGGGTCGACATGGCCGCGGCGAAAATGGCCGCGATGATCAGCCCCGAGATTCCCGAGGGCAACTCCTGGACGATGAAGATGGGGAAAATCCGGTCGGTCTGGACCAGTTCCTGATCCAGAGGGAAGTTCCTGTAGAAGACGAACAGCAGAGCCCCCAGGAGAAGGAAGAGTGCGAACTGCGCCAGGATCACCACGCCGCTGGCGATCAGGGCGATCTGGCTGCGCCGGGGGGTGCCGCTGGAGAGATAGCGCTGAACCATCATCTGGTCCGTGCCGTGGGTCGCCAGAGTGAGAAAGGCCCCACCCACGAGGCCGGCCCAGAAGGTGTAGGGGGTGGCGAGAGCCAGATCGAAGTCGAAGACCTGCAGCTTGCCGTGGAGTTGCGCCTCACTGATGGCCTGGGACCATCCTCCGGGAATCTTTTCGACAAGGACGTAGAGGGCGATGGCGGCTCCCGCCAGGTAGACCACCAGCTGAACGACGTCATTGAAGATGACCGACAGCATTCCGCCGTAATACGTATAGGCGACGGTGACGGCGCCGATCAGGAGCACGGCCCAGAAGTCGGAAAGTCCGGTGACCACCGAAAGCACCAGCCCGGTGGAAAACAGGCGGACCCCGTCCGCCAGGGAACGAGTTCCCAGAAACAGGAAGGCGGAGAAGTCTCTCACCCCTTTCCCCAGGCGGTAGGCTAGGAGTTGGTAGGCGGTCTGGAGACGCTGCTTGAAGTAGGCTGGCACCAGCAGAAAACTGACCAGTACACGGCCCACGACGTATCCGAAGACCAACTGGAGGAAGGTGAAATTTCCGGTGTAGGAGAGGGCCGGGACCCCGATGAAGGTGAGGGTGCTGGTCTCGGTAGCGACGATGGAGAGACAGACAACCCACCAGGAGAGGTTCCGGCCGGCCAGGAAGTATTGACCCAGGTCCTTGCGCCCCCGGCCCAGCAGGATGCCCAGAATGGCCGTGGCCAGGAGATAGAGAACCAGGATGGCGTAGTCCAGGAGCGAGAAACCCACGGCGGTTTATGGTCCTACGTTCCCGGACACCGGTCAATCGAAGCTAATGTGAATTCAGGATCCGGGGCAGGGGTGAGCGATCCAGGAGGTAGGCGCTCCGGCCGTCCATGAAGAAGAAATCCGAGGCGCAGTAGCCCCTGTTCAGGTAGTGGACGAAGATCTTACGGATCTTCCGCTGCCACTCCCGAGCCAGCTTCGGCTCCGTTCTTCGAAGCGTGCCGAAATCGCCGGGCACCTCTACCAGCAGCCGTTTCGAATCCAGGTCGAGCCGGAACCCGGACAGGCGTGCAAGACCGCTGATCGGATCCGGTTTCACCCGGGTCGCCCGGGGCAGCCCGGCATGAAGCGG
>JAPOYZ010000281.1 GCA_026706325.1 Candidatus Aminicenantota bacterium | reverse complement strand
CCCTGCGGCCCGAACCGTTCCGGCTCTATGCTGTGTTGCACCTATGCCTCCGAAAAACGCCCGTCCGGATCGAGGGCGCCCTGAATCCTCTTGGAGAAGACCCGGTCCTGGGCACGGCCGGGGCGGGCCGTGTCTCCGTTTCCCCGGATCACGAGTCCGGTGAGATCCAGTTGGCCCAATGCCCTGTGCACGGGGTCCAATGGTCCGGACCAGGCCAGCCAAGCCAAGCTCCCGCCGGCACAGTAGCGCGTCCGGCACCGGGTGGACCGCAGACTCTCTTCCAACTCGACGATTCGGCCCGTGGTCATGGGCACCTTCATCAGGTTCCAATCGGGAGGGGCCCAGTCCAATTCCCGGACCGCATCCCAGTGGTCCCGCTCCTTCCGCCCCGGCAGTTCCGCGCCCTGCCCCACCAACTCTCGAACCCGTTCCAGCCGGCCGCCGACCGACTCTCTTCGACCTCCCACCCGCACCAACAGCCGCCCGGGAGGCTCCAGATCGACGGCCGCCAGATCCAGGGGAGCGGCCCGCAGACGCCGTATGGCCTCCAGCGCCTCGGGGAGGCTCGGCAGCAACGCCTCCAAGGTCAACCAGCGCCGTGCCAGAGGAAAGACCTTGAAAGTCATTTCCACCAGAACTCCCAATTGCCCCAGACTGCCGACCATGAGCTTGGGGAGATCGAATCCGGCGGCGTTCTTGACCACCCGGCTGCCGCCTCGCACCAGCTCGGCGCGGCCGCTGACGAAACGGATTCCCAGGAGAAAATCGCGAATGCCGCCGTAGCGGTAACGCCCCGAGCCGCCGGTGCCCGCCGCCACCGTCCCGCCGAGCGTGGCTCCGGCGCGCACCAGCACCGGATCGAAGGGCAGGTACTGTCCTTCTCGAGCCAGTCTCTCCTGGACTTGGGCCACCGGAGTCCCGGCCAGAGCGGTGAACGTGTACTCCTCCGGTTCGTACTCCACGATACCGGACAAGCCGCTCAGCTCCAGAGAGGCGATTCCCTCGGGCGGCCGGGAAAGAGCCGGCTTGGTGCCGCCGCCGCGCGGCCGGATGCGCGCGTGATCCGCCACGGCCTGCTGCACCTCGCGGAACGACCCGGGTCGCAACGTCGTCTCCGCACCATTTCCGGAACGGTTGATCCGGGGGGCAGACACCCGCCCATGCCCGTTCTCGTCGGGGAACATCTTGCGCCGGTTGGCGATCTCCAGCGGATCGATGGACCGCCGCATCCGCTTCATGACCTCCATATCCGTCGGTGCGAACATGTGGGCCAGGTATTCGCGCTTCTCCATGCCCACTCCGTGCTCTCCGGTGATGGAGCCGCCCCTGCGAATGCACATCTGGAGGATATCTCCGGCCAGTTCCTCAGCCTTCTCCAAAGCTCCCGCCTCGGTGCCGTCGAACAGGATCAGGGGATGGAGATTTCCGTCTCCGGCGTGAAAGACGTTGGCCACCCGGATCCCGTGCTTCCGTCCCAGCATCTCGATCTCGGCCAGGGCCGAGCCCAGTTGCTTCCGGGGGACCACCCCGTCCTGGACGATATAGTCGGGACTGAGCCGTCCCACCGCCGAGAACGCGCTCTTGCGCCCCTTCCAGATTCGCAGTCGCTCTCCCTCGTCCCGGGCGACGCGGATCTCGAAGGCTCCGGAAGCGCGAATCACCGGCTCCAGGAGCTGGAACTCCGCCTCCACCTCGGCGGCTTCTCCTTCCAGTTCCACGATGAGCAGGGCGGTGGCCGCCTGCGGGTAGCCGGCGTGGACGGCGGCCTCCGCCGCCTCGATGGCCAGATGGTCCATGATCTCCATGGCGCCCGGAAGGAGTCCCGTGGCCACCACCTGGGCCACGGCGTCACCGGCAGCTTCCAAGCTGTCGTAGGCGGCGAGGATCGTCTTGTACGACTCGGGCTTGGGGATGAGCCGGACCGTGATCTCCAGAGCGATGCCGAAGAGTCCCTCCGAACCCACGAAGAACCCGGTGAGGTCCGGTCCCACCCCCTCCAGGCTCTTGCTCCCCAGCTCCACCACCGCGCCGTCAGGCAGCACCGCCTTCAGCCCCAGGACATGGTTGCTGGTCATGCCGTGGCGGAGGCAATGGGCGCCGCCGGAGTTGAAGGCCACGTTCCCGCCGATGGTGCAGATGGATTGGCTCGAGGGGTCGGGAGCGTAGTAGAGCCCGTGGGGAGCGCCCAGCGCGCTCAGGTCCAGGTTGATGACTCCCGGCTCCACGACGGCGCACCGCTCCGCCGGGTCCAATTCCAGGACCCGGTTCAGACGGTTGAGCCCGATGATGATGCCCTCCCGGATCGGGAGCGATCCCCCCGAGAGGCTGGTGCCGCTGCCTCGCGCCACGAAGGGCAGGTTCTCCCGGTGGCAGAGGCGGACCGTCTCGATCACCTCCTCCTGCGACTCGGCCAGGACCACGGCCAACGGCCGCTCCCGAAACGCCGTCAGCGCATCCGATTCATAAGGGGCCACCTGGGCCGGACCCGAGAGGACCCGCTCCGGGGGATAGATGGAATTCAGGGCGCCTAAGGACCGCATATCCCGGCAACCAGTCTACTACGCCGTCTCCGGGATGGGCCACAGGCGACGTTTGCACGCTCATGGTTTTCGAGCCGGCGGCGTTGAAGTAAAGGCAGGCGCGATCGGAGCAGGAGCGGAGAAAGCGGGGATCATGGAACAGGAGGTCCGAATGGACGTCAGGGAAGCGGTGGAAAAGGCACGGCGCTGCGTTGCGGAATTCTTTGCCGGGGAAGATATCAGTCACGTGGGCGTCGAAGAGGTGGTCTTCGACGACGAGAAGAACGTCTGGAAGGTCACTATCGGATTCTTCCGGTCCTGGAACCGATTGGACGGTCTCCCGGCATCCATGTATTGCGCCTGGGACGAGCGTTCCTACAAGGTGGTTCTCATCGATGATCCCACCGGGGACGTCGGCTCCATGATCCATTGCACGTTCAACAACATGGGCATCAAGGCCGATTGACCCGGCGTGTTCCGGCGGTCATCGAGAACGTCGGCAAGCCGTCCGTACCCGGTCTTCTCCCGAACGGGACGGTCTCGGTCAGGTTGATTCCCGTGATAGGCTGTGAGCTGCAAGGAGCCATTACGATGATCCCAATGAGTCCTAACCGCGAAGGGTTGAAGGCATCGATGAAGCAGTTGCCGACGAAAGGTACGGTTCTTGTCGGCCTTGCCGCAGGCACCCTGCTCGCGGTCGTGATTTCTCTGATCTTTGTCACGCTATTTCCTGCATAAAGAGAACTTTACAACTCAACTCCTCCGCCCCAACAGTTGACCGCCTCGCCGGACCTCCCGATAATGTCCCCCGATGGGTGCGGCGCCGCAGTGGCGCGTTTTCATCGTCCATCCTTGGCCACTAGGGACACTTCATGCGGGTTGGGGCCGCACTCCTGATCAACTCGATTTCCGTCCCGACTCCCGTGCTCCGCTCCCATGGTCCTTCCCCGGCGCTCTTCATTCTTGCCGCGGACCGTCACGAAAAGGAGAAGAAATTCAATGAACGGTAACTCCGTGATCGCCAAGATCCTGAAGTCGGAAGGTGTGGAATGGATCGCCGCCTTCCCCGAGCAGAAACTCATCGACGCCGTGGCCAAGGAGGGCATCCGTCCCATCATCACCCGGCAGGAGCGCGCCGGCGTCAACATGGCCGACGGATTCAGCCGCGTCCGCAATGGGAACCAGGTCGGCATTTTCACCATGCAGAGGGGCCCCGGCGCCGAGAACGCCTACGGCGGCGTGGCCCAGGCCTTCGCCGACTCGGTTCCCATTCTCCTCTTTCCGGGCGGGGCACCCAGGAGGCGGATGCAGGTCCATCCCGACTTCGCGTCCTGCGATCAGTACCACGGGGTCACCAAGTACACCCGAAACTGCAATATGGTGGAGCGGCTCCCCGAAATGTTGCGCTACGCCTTCACTCTGCTCAAGCATGGACGCCCCGGGCCGGTGCTGCTGGAGATCCCCGACGACGTGGGGACCGAGGAATTCTTGGGCGAGCTCGACTACACGCCGGTTCGCAGGCACCGCTCCGCGGCGGACCCGGACGAGGTCCGGGACCTGGTCCGCGCCATGCTGGCCGCCGACTGTCCCGTCATCAACGCCGGGCAGGGGGCGCTTTACGCCGAAGCCACGCCCGAGCTGGTGGAGCTGGCGGAGTTGATCCATATCCCGGTGCTCACCTCCCTGGCGGGGAAGAGCGCTTTCCCCGAAAACCATCCCCTGGCCCTGGGAACCGCAGGCCACACCAGCACCCGCATGGTCGACCACTTTCTCCGCAAGACCGACTTCATCCTGGGCGCCGGCACCAGCTTCACCCACTCGGTCTTCAACGGACCGGTCCCGGTAGGCGTCCCCCTGGCCCAGCTCACCAACTGTCCCGAGGACCTGAACAAGGACCACCGCGTCGACTACGGCGCCATCGGCGACGCCAAGGTGGTGCTGCGGCAGATCATCCAGGAGGTCCAGCGCCAGATCGGCGCCGGCGGGCGGGCGGACGAGCAGGGCGTGGCGGCGGAAATCGCCCGGGTCCGGGCGGATTTCGAGGCTGAATGGCGCCCCCACTTCGAGTCGGACGAGGTCCCCATCAGTCCTTACCGCGTCTTCCGGGAGGTGATCCGGGCGGTGGACCCGGCCAACGTCATCGCCACCCACGATTCGGGCTTTCCCCGGGACCAGTTGGTCCCCTTCTGGCCGGCCGTCGCTCCCCGGGGCTACATCGGATGGGGCAAGTCCACACAGTTGGGCTACGGCCTGGGCCTGGCCTTGGGAGCCAAGCTGGCGGCGCCCGAAAAGGACGTGATCCACATCATGGGGGACGCCGCCTTTGGAATGGCGGGGCTGGACCTGGAGACGGCCGCCCGCAACCGGATCGCGACGCTGCACATCGTCCTGAACAACGGCGTTATGACCCACTATTCCAGTCACATGCCATACGCCACCAAGCACTGGGGCAGCAACGCCTTCACCGGCGAGTACGCCCGGGTCGCCCGGGGTTTGGGGGTCCATGCCGAACGCGTGGACACGCCCGACGGCCTCGCCCCCGCCATCCGCAAGGCGCTGGAGGTGACCCGCGGCGGAAGGCCGGCCTTCATCGAGACCATCACCAAGGAAGAGGAACACATCCCCAGGTTCTGGGCTCCAGGCACCTGGGACTACCCCATGGGAGGGGAATGAGATCACATGCACACGAGAATCGGCACCACGGCATTCTGCGTCTGGGTCCTGGCAGTCCACGCCCAGGCGGGTTTGATCCACATCGGGTCCCGGAAGCAGTTCTTCATCGACGACTATCTGATCGAGAGCATGCTGGCCACCCGCCAGGTCCTGAATCCGGCCCGGAAGGTCGACCACAACCCCATCATTCGTCCCGAGAAGCCCTGGGAGGGCAACGACGTCCGGGTCAGCAAGGTGATCTACGAGGAGGAAGAGGGCCTCTTCCGGATGTGGTACGGCGTCAATTCCTACAAGGCCAGTCTGGGCCAGGGGGAGTTCGTCGTCGAATCAGGCAGCGGGAATGTCTGCATCGCCGTCTCCAAGGACGGGTTCCACTGGGAGAAGCCCACCCTGGGCAAGGTGGAATACCAAGGCTCCCGTGACAACAACATCCTCCCCCGGGAGCAGTTCCGGCCCTACTTCTTCAAGGACCGGCACGAGAAGGATCCGGCCAAGCGCTACAAGGGGCTGGAGCGGACGGGGACCACGCAAACGCCGGGGATGCAGTTTCACCTCTACTATTCACCCGACGGCTTCGATTGGACGGAATACGAGAACAACCCCATCATCGACACCTCACCCCGGGTGGGACGCTGGGGACCCACCGGCTTCATGGGTTGGGATCCCATCCGCGAGACGTACGCCGTGCACATGGAAAACTGCGCCCACCTTCGTTGTCCCCTGGGAAAGCGCCTCATCGGCCGCGCCGAGAGCCCCGACATGATCCGTTGGAGCCAGCCCGAGACCATCATCCTCCCCGACGAGCGGGACTACCCGGACCTGCAGTTCTACCACATGGCGGTCGCCGTCTATGAGGGCATGTACGTGGGCATGCTCTGGAATTTCCGGACCACCAATACCAGCATCCTGCCCCAGGCCGTCTTCAGCCGGGACGGCATCCATTACAACCGGGACTACCGGGAGCCCTTCATACCACCCGGACCCGGCGCCAGCTTCGACTCGGCCGTGGTCTATGCCCAGGATCCGGTGGTCCACGAGGGACGGCTGCTCAACTACTACACCGGGGTGAACTGGCGTTCTCCCGAGAGCCTGTACAACCTGGGGGACAAGGCCCTGGGAGCCATCGGCCTGGCCGTGACTCCGCCGGACGGATTCGTCTCCCTGGACGGCGTTCACGGACACGAGCGCCAGCGCTATCCCTTCAGCGAGGTGGTGACCCGTTCCTTCACCTTCGAGGGAGACCGCCTCCATCTGAACGTGCGGTCGGCTCTGCGGCAGTGGGGAGCCGGTCCCTGTGAGGTGCGGGTGGAGATTGTGCGAGGCGACCACCACGCCATCGAGGGC
>JAPOYZ010000218.1:1033-6552 GCA_026706325.1 Candidatus Aminicenantota bacterium | reverse complement strand
ATCGATGGGCGTGCCGACGAAGATGATGTTGTCCTTCAAGAGACGGGAATAGATGTCGTAGGCGCGCTCGCCGCGATTGCTCTGCTCAACCACCATGGGGATCAAAGGCATCCTGGATCTCCTCTCGTCGCTGCCGGCGTCCGGGCCCGGCGCGTCACCTCGTGAGAAAAGCGGTCAGGACGTCCGTCCGGACCCGCCCCGTGGGGAAACCGCAATTGCTCATTCCGCGCTCCTCATTCTTCGCTGACCGCCGAGTGCTCAACCAGCAGCTCCAGCGCCTTGCGGCGGAGGATTCGAGTCTCCAGATCCGCCTTCGACTCCCGATCGTGGAACCTCTGCCGAATCTTCTCCAGCGGCTGATTCAGAGCATCCGCCGTCTCCCTGAGTTCCGCCTCGAACTCCGCCGGCTTGACCTCCAGATTCTCATTCTCCGCGATTTCCGAAAGGATCAAGGCCGCCCGGGCCTCCCGCTCGGCGTCGTGGCGAAGGTCGTCGCGGATGCGATTCCAGTCCAGATTCGCCTTGGAGGGATCCACTCCCTGCCGAGCCAAATTGTAGGCGACGTCACGTATCTTGTTGTCGATCCGGTCCTCCACCAGGACATCCGGCACCTGAAAGGGGCAGACTTCGGAAAGTCTCTGAACCAGTTGGCGCCGGATGCTGGAATTTCGCGCCTGTTGCCATTGGTTCGCGAGTCCTTGCCGAATCTGCTCCTTGAGTTGATCCAGATCGTCGAAGTCTCCCAGATCCTTGGCGAATTCGTCGTTCAGGTCCGGCAGGTCCTTGACCTTGACGTCGTTGAGTTGCAGGTTGAAGCGGACCCGGCGGCCGGCCAGCTTCTCCTCCGGATAGTCTTGGGGATAGTCCACGACGAAGGTCTTCTCCTCACCGGTTTCCATTCCCAGCAGGGCCTGATTGAAATCGCGCTGGGTGCGCTCGTCTCCCACGCGGATGGTGGTGTTCTCCTGCCGAATGGCCTCATCTTCGCCGGGAACGTACCGGCCCAGCAGATCCACCACGGCGTAGTCCCCATCGCGGACCGTGTCCCGGTCCGGCGCCGAAATCAGGGGCGCATTCCGATCCCGGAGCCGCTCCAACTCCTGGTTCACCGATTCCTCGTCCGGAGCCCTCTTCTCCAAACGGACTTCCAGTCCCCTGTATTCCGGAATCTGGAATTCGGGCAGGGTCTCCACCAAAGCCTCGTACACCAGAGGCTTCCCCTCGTTCAGCTCCACTTGTTCCAGTTGCAACTGGCCGAGGGGCCGGATTTTCCTTTCGCGGATGGACTGGTCGTAGGACTCGGGGATCAACTTTCGCAGGACGTCCTGGCGGATGTCCTTCCGATACCGCCGTTTGACCAGCGCCACCGGAGCCTTACCGGGACGGAACCCGGCTATCCTGGAGTGCCTCCGATAGGTCGTGGCCACCCGGTTGAACTCGGCGAGCACCGTTTCCACCGGCACTTCGACCCGCAACTTCTTCTTGACCGGGCTGATCTCTTCCACTTCCGTGCGGACGTTCATGATCCAACACCGATGCCCCGTTCAACACGGGCTGCCAAGGCGGCACACATTCTAACAGCCCTCGGCAAACGCCGTGGCGATCGTGAAACAATGAATAGGCACCCGCAAGGTGCCCCTACGCTATGGCCACCGATCGTGAGAGAGAACTCCTGGAAAAGAAGGCCCAGGCGCTGGATCGAATCCTGAACCTCTACCTGGAGCTGCAGCACTCGGCCTTCTACAGCCGCAACTGGGTCGAGCTGGCCGAGTTGATGGAAGAGGAAGCCGCCCGGCTCGCCCGCGCTGAAGCGGGCGACGAATGAAGGTCCGGCCGCTGAGAAACGCAGGATCCTAGGCGCTGACGATCTCTCCGATGTCGATCAGGTGCATCTGCCGGCCCTCGCCGGTGTGAGGCGAGTCGATGACGATCTTGCTCCCGTCGGGGCTGAAACGCGGATGCGTGTCCACTCGTCCCTCGCGGACGTACTCCGGCGGCGAGTAGAACCGGCCCAGCGGGACCCGCCTGCGCGTGGCCACGTGGTACAGATACACGTGCTGCATCCTTTGCGCGTCCGGATAGGTGTCGTTCAGAATCCACTCACCTCCCGGCAGATAGGTGCAGTGCCCGTTTTCGGTCATGACACCCTTTCCCACCGTCTCGACGGCGCCTCCCGTCGCGTCTTCGAAAAGATAGAATCCCCACGGCCTTGATTCGGGCCGGGTCCAGGCAAGGATCGACTTCGGGTCCCTCCAGATGAAGTGCGACGTCAGGCCGGAGGCGTCGACGATCCGGAGGTCCGAGCCGTCGTGGCCGGCGGTGAACATTCTCGTGGCGCCGACGAACTTGGGAAACCCCCAGCGGTGGAGAAATATGAAACGGGCGCCGTCGGGACTGATCAAAAGGTGGTTGAAGTAGCTCTTGGCCTTGGCCAGATCAACGCCCGGCATCGGGATCCTGACGACTTGATCCACCGAGACCAGCAGTTCCTGGCGTCCGGTGTCCAGGTCGACACGAAAGATGCCTGAATCCTCGGGCGCCCCGACGCTGCGGTAGGGGTCCTCCGGACCGGGATAGCCATAGGCGGGCCGCATGTCGCTGACGCGGCGAAAGTCGGGTGTCACCGCCCAGCGCCCGTCAGGGCTGACCGTATAGACCGGGTGAGGAACGGTTCGCAGCCGGCGCGTCTCGATATCCAGGATGCGGCACACGAAGCGGTCCCGCCGGCGATCGTTCCATAGGACTTCGGTCTTGGAACCGGGCCGCCACTGGAGCATGCAGCCCTGCTGCCAGCACCAGGCGCGGCTCTCTCCCAGTTCGATCCACCGGTCGCCGTCCTGAAGGTCGACCATGCCGATCTTGATCACGTCGGCGGGCGTGGGCGAGCGGTGTTCGAAGTCGACTGCCATCCCCAGAGCGAAGCGGCCGGTGGGGTCGAACTGCAGTTTGTCGTAGTACCCGAACCAGTGATGATTGGGACCGCGCGTGATGGCTCTCACCGGGGGCAGTTTGCTTCCGGCAAGCGCCATTGCGGGCCGAGGCGAGGAGGCAAGCGCCAACAGGACGGGTGCGGTGGATCTGAGCAGGTCGCGCCGGGTCAGAGTTGTATTCCGCTCAGGCATGGGACGGCCCGTGACGCCACTATCGAGATTGACTGTCCATGCACAGCCGGGAGGCCGCAAGAGCCGGCATCCGGAAAACTGGTGAGCCGCCAGGGAATCGAACCCCGAACCTACTGATTAAGAGTCAGTTGCTCTGCCTGATTGAGCTAGCGGCCCAAGCTACCCCAGAAAGAACTCCAGTTTAACAGACCGCCGCGCGGCTCGCCTACGCGGAGCCGGCGGCGGAAATGGCTTCGGCAACCACGTCCAGGCATTCGAGCATGGCCGGGACGGGATCTTCCTTGTCCCCTTCGAACTCCAGCGAGACGGGACCGAGAAATCCCAGTTTCCGAAAGGTCTCGAAGGTCTTCACCACATCCAGCCGGCCCCGGCCCAGGACCACGTCATTCTCGTCGGCGTCGAAGTCCTTGAGGTGAACTCCCAGAACCCGGCTTCCAAGGATCTCCAGAGCCGTCACCGGATCGACTCCGGCGCGGATGAAATGCCCCAGGTCGGCACAGGCGCCGATGCGGGGGTCGAGGCCGTCCACCGCCTCCATGATCCATTCGGGCCGCCGCCAGCGCTCATCCTCAGGACCGTGATTGTGGATGGCGATCCCGATGTCATATTGATCCACCAGCTTCTCCAGGCTGCTGAAGGCCCTTTTGGAAGGGTTCGCGCTGAGGACACGGACTCCGAGATTCCGGGCCAGTCCAAAGATCGCTTCGTTTTTCTCGTGTTCGTCGGTGAAACGTTCCACACCGAACGCGTTCACGGTGATTCCCGCCTCCCGCAGCCGATCTCGAAAGCGGACGATCTCTGCTTCGCCGGCGTCCTCCGGAAGGTGGCCTCTCCAGAGCTCCACGAAGGGCAGATTCAACCGTTTCGCCTGTCCGAGAAAATCCCCGGTGGCGACGAAATGCCTGAGCGAATAGCTCTGGAACCCCATTTCGTAGTTCCCGTAGTCGCGATCCGGTTCCGGTTGTTCCGGGGAGTCCGCCGGCGGCGAAGAGCAGCCCGCGAAGCCGGTGGCCAAGCCGGCTCCGGCAACGCCCAGGGACAAGTGCATCCAATCTCTGCGGTTCAACTGTTCCGTTTGCATCAGCGATCTCTCCTCCTCCGAGCGACGGCCTGTTTCCATGCCAGTCTACTACGACATGAGGAGAGTGTCGCAGCCTGTGAGACCGGCCGAATCGGCCTGAGGGGACAGATCTGGTCCTCCCGGAGCCGCCGACCCCGGGACCGGGAACGCCGCGTCTTGATCTCGTCCCGAATTTCCGGTTACCTTGTGTGGCGCCAGGGACCCCAGCGGGGAAACCCTCCCCCTGAGTTCGAGGAAACCGGAAAATGGCGACTCCCGGAACCCGCCGGAGAGACCTGCTCCATCCCCAACGCATGGCGGCTGTGGCCGCCGCAGCCCTGCCGCGTGTCCCTGCGGAAATCGAAGCCGTCCCGGATGAGCTGATCCGGGCCGGACGGCCGGCCATGGCCTGCCAATTCGAGATATTCCTGTCGACCCGGGACCGGGTTCGCATCATGACGGTCCACCGGGCTCTGGATCTGATCCAGGAGCTGGAAGGCCGGATGACCGTCTTTCGGGACGACAGCGAGATCTCCCGCCTGAACCGGCGTGCCTTCGAAGGTCCGGTAACCGTCGAGTCCGGCCTCCTCGAGCTGCTGAGCCTGGGACGGAGGATTTCCAGCGAGACGGGAGGGGCCTTCGACATGACAGCCGGTCCCCTCTGGAAGGTCTGGGGTTTCTCCCGGCGCCGCGGCACGCTTCCCGATCCGGAGGCGGTCGAGAAGGCTCGAAGCCAGGTGGGCTACCGTTTCCTGGAATTGGACGCGCCGGCCGGAACCGTTCGCTTCCGGCGCCGCGGCCTTGAGCTGAATCTGGGAGCAATCGGCAAGGGGTACGCGCTGGACCGCGCCGGCCGGCTGCTGCAGCAGGAAGGCATGGGCCGCGCTCTGCTCCACGCCGGTTACAGCAGCATTCTGGCGCTGGGAGAGGGCCCCGGAAAGGAACCGTCTCCGGGATGGAAGGTCAGCATCCGGGATCCGTTGGGACGGACCGGGCCGCTGGCAACCGTGCAGCTTCGAAATCGGGCCCTCTCCACTTCGGGTGTGGGGGAGCAGTTCTTCCGGGTCGGGAATCGGCGCTATGGCCATGTTCTGGACCCTCGAACCGGCCATCCGGTGGATAAGAATCTTGCCGCCACGGCCCTGGCTCCCACGGCGGCGGAGGCGGACGCCCTTTCCACGGCGTTTCTGGTCATGGACCTGGACGATATTTTGTCGTACTGTCGTCGGCGCCGGGGCATAGGAGCCGTCGTGGTCGCCGCTGATCCCCGGGATGGAGCCGTTCAGGTCCATCACTGGGGCCTGGACGCCGATCATCTGGAGGTCTTCCGTTGAATC
>JAPOYZ010000218.1:0-1023 GCA_026706325.1 Candidatus Aminicenantota bacterium | reverse complement strand
ACAAGTTCATGCTGCTGGTGCTGCGTTTCTGCATCGGATGGCACCTTTTCTACCAGGGCGTGGGGAAGATCCTGGCTGTGAATTGGACCTCCCGCGGCTATCTGGAAAACTCCACGGGGCCCTTCTCCGGAATCTTTCACTGGATCGTGGAGAATCCTTCAATGCTGGCCTTGGCCGACGTCGGCACCAAGTGGGGACTCGTCATTTTGGGTCTGGGACTGATGTTGGGATTGTTCACCCGCCTGTCCGCCTTCGGGGGATTCGCGCTGCTCATGTTGTTCTACCTGGCTTCGCCGGCGCTGGTGTCGGACGGCTTCCTGGTCCAGTCGGCCGAAGGGACCGAGCTTTACGTCAACAAGACGTTGATCGAGGCCTTGGCCCTGTCGCTGATTCTGGTCTTCCCCACCGGTCAGATCGCCGGCCTGGACATATTGGTCCGTCACTGGACGGCCAACCGGATCAGCAGGTAGCGCCCGGGCAGATCAAGGTTTGCCGGGTGGAGCGAGCGGGGACAAACCGCCGGCCTGATTGATAATATGGCAGAACCCGACCCGATCCGATCTCCATGGAGGTGGGTATGTTAAACGACGAACAGAAAAAACTGGGACGCAGGAATTTCCTCAAGGCCGTGGCCACGGTTCCGCCCACCGGAGCGCTGCTCTGGAAGACTGCCTCCATGTGGCCGGTGAAGGCCGGCATCATCGGCATCGGAGGTCAAGGCGGTGTGTTGATGGAGAACGCCCCGCCCAGCCACATGAAGATCTCGGCGGTCTGCGACATCTTTCCCCCCAACCGGGAGAAAGCGCTCAAGATCGCCCAGGAGCGGTTCGACCCGGACGCCGCGGCCTACTCGGATCACCGCGAACTCTTGAAACGCGGTGATATCGAGGCCGTCCTCATCGCGGCGCCCCTCTGGATGCACGAGGCTCTCGCCATCGACGCACTGAACGCGGGAAAGCACGTCTTCACCGAAAAGGCAATGGCCCACAGCATCGACGGTTGCCGGCGCATGATCCAAGCGGC
>JAPOYZ010000558.1 GCA_026706325.1 Candidatus Aminicenantota bacterium | reverse complement strand
GGACACGAGATCGTCTACGACCTGTACTGTGGGATCGGGACCATCGCTCTCTTCCTGGCCCGGAGCTGCCAGAGGGTCGTGGGCATCGACAACCATGGGGCGGCCATTGCCGCCGCCCGGTCAAACGCTCTTGTCAACGGGATCAGGAACTGCACCTTCGTGCTCATGGATGCGGCCAAGGCGCTGAACCGGAACCTGGTTCTGCGGCAGGGGCGTCCCGAGGTCCTGGTGGTGGACCCGCCCCGCGCCGGAATGCACAAGGAGACCTGCCGGTCCATCCTCCGATTGGCGCCGGAACGGATCGTCTACGTCAGTTGCAATCCCGCCACCCAGGCCCGCGACCTCAAGATCCTGGCCCAGCGCTACCGGGTGGAGAGCGTACGCCCGGTGGACATGTTTCCCCAGACCTACCACATCGAGAACGTCGCCTGCCTGGTCCGGATTTGAGGGGGGAGCGACGACTTTCCAGTCGCCGGGAGCGGCGCCTTTTAGGCGCCGACCCGGGGGGCCTAGGGGGGACGGTAGTCCCACCTGTGTGCTTCCCGACTGCAAAAGAGAAGACGGGAGGGGGACAAGAATGTCCCCTCCCAGTGGACGACTGGAAAGTCGCCTGTACCCTCCGGCAGTTTGTTTCCCGAGAGATTCAGCAAATGAGCACGATCTTGCCGAAGTTCCCGTTGCTCTCCATGAAGGAATGCGCTTCGGCCGCCTCCTCCAGGGGAAACTCCCGGTCGATGATCGGTGTGAGGACGCCGTTTTCGAAAAAGGGCAGGATTCGTCGCCGGAACTCCTGGTTGAGCCGGATCTTCTCCTCCACCGGACGGGGACGCAGGACCGTCCCGCGAATCCGCAGGCTCTGCTTGAGGATCCGCGAGAGGTCGATGGGGGCCGATGGTCCGCCCAGCAACCCGATCAGGATCAGCCGGCCCCGGGGAGCCAGGCAGGAGAGATTCTGCTCCAGATAGGGTGCGCCGACCATGTCCAGGACCAGGTCGACTCCTCTTCCTCCCGTCAACTCGAGCACGGCTTCCCGGAACTCCCCGCGTTCCGTGAGAAGCGCGTGATCCAGGCCCAGCTCCCGGCAGCGGTCCAGTTTCGGCCGGGACCGGGAGGTGCCGATGCTCGTGGCCCGGCTCAGGCGGCACAGTTGAAGCGCCGCGGTTCCCACGCCGCTGCCGGCCCCATGGAGCAGCAGGGTGTGGCCCGGTCCCAGTCCGCCCTGCAGATGGAGGGCGTCGAAGGCGGTCAGGAAGACCTCGGGGATACCGGCCGCCTCCTGAAAGCTCAGACGGTCCGGTATGGGCAGGGCCAGGCGCTCCGGAGTGACCACCTTCTCCGCATAGCCCGCACCCGGCAACAAGCCCATGACCCGTTGTCCCGGCTGAAATTCGGTGACTGCGGGACCGGCCGCTTCCACGGAACCCGCAAACTCGAGACCGGGAATCCGGGGATGGACGCCGGGAGGGGGCGGATAGAGGCCCCGCCGTTGGAGCAGGTCGGCCCGGTTCAGGGCGGTGGCGCGGACCCGGACCAGGATTTCTCCAGGTGACGGCGCCGGGTCGGGGACCTCACCCGGGCGAAGCGCCTCCGGGCCTCCGGGTTCTTGGATCAGGACTGCTCTCATGCCTCTCCCGGAACGGCCGGATTCGGGCTCGAACGGGTTCTCTCGGCCGCGCGGTGGGGCTGGGGGAGTTCGGCGGTTAGGAAACCGCCGCTCCGCCGTTCCCGCGGCGGGGCTCCGGTTGAACGTAGCCGGGGGACCATGCTAGGAGCCTGCGCCGCAGAAATCAAAATCCTTCAAGTTGCTCCGGCCCCGCAAAGTCTTGGGGCCGGACGTCGGGTCAACTGGTAAACTAGCAGCGTGGACCTGTTTTCCTTTCTCCGCGGATCGCCGGAGAGGCAGATCAGACGGGCGCGCAAGAAGGTGAAGGAGCCTCATGGGGATCCGGCCGTCCGGATCAATGCGTGCCGGCGCCTGTACGAGATGGGCACGCCCGAAGCCCTGCTGGCGCTCTTGGACCGGTACACCATCAGCACGTCTCCCCTGATTCGGGACCAGGAGGAGAAGGAGGAACTGCTCTCCTGGATCGTCCGAATCGATCGGAAAGCCGTCCCCCCACTGCTCACGTTCCTGAAGCGGGAGAGGCAGGTCTACTGGCCCCTGCGGGCGCTTCAGGAAATCCTGCCCAGCGAGGAATTGGCGGCACGCATCCACGAGATCCTCCGCTACCATTGGGAATACCCTCCCGCCAGTTCCGAGCCCAAGACCCAGTTGATCCGGTCGCTGGAGGAGATTCATTCCGCCGAGTTGCTGGAGACGGTGCGGCGGTTTCTGGAGGACGAGGACGACGACGTCTGCCTGGCGGCGGCGGACTATCTCTTCGGCCGTCCCCAGGAGGAGGGCCGCGAATCGGTGTTGAAGTGCTACCTGGACGCGGAGGAGCGCCCCCGGGTCCGCGCCCAGATCCTGGAGCGTCTGGCGGAGCATGGTTGGAAGGTGACGGGATTTCGAGCCAAGGTGGAGGAGTCCCTTCCGCCGGGATATACGCTCAGCCGCGGCGGCACCTTGAGGGCGCTGGGTACGCGGTAACCATCCGGTTCGCCGGAGAAAGGATGCGCATCCTTTGATCGAAGGCGTTTCAGTCACGGAACTGGTGACCCACACCGACAGCCGGGGCTTCTTCCGGGAGGTCCTCCGGGTGACGGACGATCACTTTCAGGAGGGGTTCGGCCAGTGGAGCCACAGCCTCATGTACGCCGGAGTGGCCAAGGCCTGGCACGTCCACGGCAAGCAGACCGACTGGTGGTACGTGGCGGGCGGCGTTCTGAAGGTGGCCCTGTACGACCGCCGCAGCGGGTCTCCCACCGAGGGGGAGACCATGGAGCTGTTCATGGGCGACGGATATCCGCCCGTCCTGCTGGGAATCCCGCCCGGTGTCGCCCATGGCTGCAAGTGTCTGGCCGGTCCGGCCCACCTCCTGTATGTGACATCCCGCGTCTACGACCCCGGCGACGAGGGACGGATCCCGCACGACGACCCCGAGATCGGCTATGACTGGGTCGCGGGACCGCCCATCAAGTGATTCCGGGGGAAGACTCGAATTCCCGACTGCGAGAGGAGAAGCATGGCTCAATACTGGTTGCTCAAATCCGAGCCCAAAGACTATTCCTACGAGGATCTGG
Organism: Candidatus Aminicenantota bacterium; assembly: GCA_026706325.1. Classification (GTDB taxonomy): domain Bacteria; phylum Acidobacteriota; class UBA6911; order RPQK01; family JAJDTT01; genus JAJDTT01. The sequence continues at coordinate 3,371 of JAPOYZ010000558.1, read as the reverse complement.
AACGGGACCAACGTACGGTCTGGGACGGCGTGTCCAACCGGCTGGCACTGAAACACCTGAACCGGATGGGTCCGGGGGACCGGGCCTTCATCTACCACACGGGCCGGGTCCGGGCCATCATCGGCATCGCCGACGTGGTCTCGTCCCCCTATCCCGATCCTGAGAAGGACGATCCCACGTTGACGGTGGTGGACGTGGAGGCGCGGAAGCGGCTGGCCCGGCCGGTCACTCTGAAGGAGGTCAAGGCGGACCCTCGCTTCGCCGGTTTCATTCTGGTCCGGCTTCCCCGCCTCTCGGTCATGCCCGTGTCCGAGACCCAGTGGCGTCAGTTGCTGGAAATGTCCGGCACGTAGAACTGCGGCACACCTCACCGGACGACTGGACGTGCCGCCGCCGGACTGGCTCATTTTCCTGGCCCTGCTCTCCCTGCTGGAAGGTCTCTATTCGCTGAGGGGAGGCCTCCGGTTTCTGCGGATGTTCCGCAGGGCGTCGGAAGCGGCCCCGGGATCGTATGCTCCCCCGTTGACGTTGATGGTTCCGTGCCGGGGGCTGGAGCCGGGTCTGGACCGGAACCTTTCGGCGTTTCTGGATCTGGAGTACCCCGACTGGCAGTTGCTCCTGGTCACCGATGATCAGGCCGACGCTTCCGTGCCGGTGATCCGGTCCCTGCTGGAACGCTCCGCCCACAAACAGGTCCGGCTTCTGTTCTCGGGGAAAGCCCGGGGGAGGAGCCAGAAGGTCCACAACCTGCTCCATGCGCTGGACCACCTTCGGCGCCGCGACCGGGTGCTGGTGTTCGGCGACTCGGACATCCGGCCCGACCCCCTCTGGCTCCGCCACCTGGTGGCGCCCCTGGAAGATCACGAGGTGGGAGCCAGCACCGGCTATCGCTGGTATCTCCCCCAGAAGGGAGGGTTCGGATCGGTCCTCCGATCGGTCTGGAACGCGGGCATCGCTTCCCTGATGACCGAGTCCAACAGCTACTTCGCCTGGGGAGGGGCCATGGCGATCCGCCGGGAGGTCTTCGACTCCTGCGCCGTCGCGGACCACTGGCAGCACACGCTCAGCGACGACCTCTCGCTGAGCCGGGCGGTGAAAGCCGGCGGGCGGCCCATCCGGTTTCAACCCAAGTGCCTGAGCTTTTCCTACGAGGACGCTAGCCTCAGGGATCTGCTGGGTTGGAGCCGCCGGCAACTGGCCATCACCCGCGTCTATCATCCGAACCTCTGGAGGGCCGCATTCGCCACGCAGATGGTCTATCTGGTGGCCGTGTGGGGGGGAGGCGCCTGGGCCCGGACCAGCCTCAACCTCTACGGTCCGGATCCCCGGTCGGTGGCGCTTGCGGCCCTGGTGATCGCCATCCTGGCGGCCGGAGCCGTCAAGGCCTGGCTCCGGCTTCGGGCCGTGGCCGTGCTCTTTCCCGAGGCGCCGCTCCCGAGAGGGTGGCTGGTCATCCCGCACACCTGCTGGGGGGCGCTGGCCAATCTGGTCACCGTGGCCGCAATGGCGGGGTCGCTGTCGACCCGGAATCTCTGCTGGCGGGGTTTTTTCTTTCGTGTGGCGGCGACCACCGAGACCCGGGTGTTGGATTGATCGGGACCCCGGCTTCCTGTAAAACGGAAACACCGTGGATCTGAACACCCTGATCCTGTTCGTCACCAGCCGCTGCAACGCTCGCTGCGAGACCTGCTTCTACTGGGAGGACCTCAATCGTCCCGGGGACCTGACCTTCGAAGAGATCGAAGCGCTCTCGGCCGGCATGCCCCGTTTCCATGAACTCTGGCTCTCGGGCGGCGAGCCGATGATGCGTCCCCGGTTGGCGGAAATCCTGGGGATGTTCTACCACCGCAACGGCGTGCGCACCCTGAACCTTCCCACCAACGGACTCTTCGCCGAGAGGACCTTGGAACTCATGGAGTACACCTCCCGGGAACTGCCCGGGATGGAGGTGAATCTGAACCTGGCGCTGGACGGGTTCGCCTCGACGCACGACCGGATCCGGGGCGTGCCGGGCAACTTCGATCAAGCGTTGGAGACCATCCGGCTGCTCACGGACCGGGAGTCCCGCCTCCCCGGGGTGAGGGTCCACGTGAACTCGGTGGTCACCGCCGACAATATCCATGAACTGGAGGACCTGGGGTGGTGGCTGACCCGGAACACGGACCTGAACGGGCACTATTTCCAGGTGATCCGGGGAGAGGCCAAAGACCCGGAACTGAAGCGGATCACGCGGGCGGACCTGGGGGATTTCTACCGGACGGTCAAGCCGATCCACGAGCACTACGGCCGCAAGCTGGCCCGCCGCAAGGGGGGGAGCCTCCGGGGGTGGATCAAGAAGCTCTACTACACGCAGACCATCTACTTTCACTACACGCTCCAGGAGCGGAACTTCGAGGCTTCCGACTCCTGGCCCATGGCCTGCACGGCAGGCAAGACCATCCTGGTGGTGGACTACAACGGCGACCTGCGCGCCTGCGAGCTGCGGGAAAAGATCCTGAATCTCAGGGACGTGAATTTCGATTTCCGCAAGGCGTACTCCTCACGGCCGGTGCGGGGAGAGACGGAGCAGATCGTCAAGGACGGCTGCTGGTGCACCCACGTCTGCTTCATCCACGACAGTCTCAAGGCCAGCCCCCGCGCCAAGTTCTTCGACATCCCCCTCGGCGCCAAGGTCGTCTGATGGAGCGCCCAGGAGGGGCGGTTTTCCTACCGCCCGCTGGAGCGGCGACTTTCCTGTCGCCCGTTGGAGGGGCGGTTTTCCTACCGCCCCGTGAACAGGCGGCTTCCAGTCCCGGCTGTCCCACAGTCAACTAAGCCCCATCCCATCCCAGGGCCCGCCTCAGGAACCCCACCCCCCGCTCAATGGCGCCCCTCAGACCGAACAGGTCGTGTCCTCCGCCCTCGTAGATGAAGGCCTCGAACTCGGGAGGCTCGCGTCCCAACGCCTCCATGGCACGGATCATCGAGTACGCCTGGCTGACGGCGACGGTCTGGTCGGAATCACCATGGTGTAGCTGGACGGCCGGCAGGTCTTCAGCGAACAGGACGGAGGAGCGGCGCACCAACTCCAGGCGCAGTTCAGCCATTTCGATCTCGCCTCTCAGGTAGGGCTGAACGAAGGTGGAGTCCATGTAGGCCACGCCCGTGAGCTTGCGCGGACGCCCCAGGGCCGCCTCGCGCACGATTTGCCGCACCCAGTCGTCGTAGAAGTCGGTGGGACCGAAGAAGGCGACGATGTTCTCGATGCGCTCGTCGCGGATGCCGGCCAGCATGGCGACGCCCGCTCCACGACTTCCGCCGATGATGCTCACACCTTCGGGCTTCGCCTGCGGAGTCAGCTCCAGAGCCACGTTCAGGAGCGCCAGGGCGTC
>JAPOYZ010000257.1 GCA_026706325.1 Candidatus Aminicenantota bacterium | reverse complement strand
GAACGACTTCCCCGACTGGGCCTGGGGGGTCTTCGTGGGCACCGAGGGAATGCTGCTGGCGAATTATCCGCAACGGATGCTCTGGCCTGCGGAAAAGTTCGCTGGCTTCCAGCCGCCCAAGCCAAGCATCCCCCCGTCCATCGGTGCGGAAATCGGCCGTCGCGCCGAGTGGATGGCCGCCTACAAAAATTTCGAGGAATGGCATCGAACGGCTGAGGTTGGCCATCGCGCGGAGTGGATCGCCGCCTGCAAGACAGGGAGCCCGACGAGCAGCCACTTCGGCTATTCCGGACCCCTCACGGAGGCGGTCAACCTGGGCGTCGTTGCCCATCGCAGCGGCGCCAAACTCGAGTGGGACGCTGAGAACCTGCGCGTCGCCAATTCCCCGGAGGCGACCGCTCTGCTGAGACGGGAATACCGTTCCGGCTGGACGTTGTGAATCCGATTGAGAATCCGGTTCAGCGGAATCTCATCGAAAAGAGGTCGGCGTCGGTCATGACGAACCTCAGGCGCACGGTCATGCCGGCCAGGCGCCGGAGTTGATCCCGATTCCGGCCGCCGGCCCGGCGCCACCGCGCGGTTCCCTCGATCTCGTCTCCCCAGATGGGGATCGAGTCCTGGAGGGCAAAGCCGGCCAGCGGCTTTCCGCCCGCATCCTGGATCTCCACCTGAATGCTTCCCGCCGCGGACGTGGCGTAGTTCAGCACCAGGTTCTTACCTTGGAAGATCAGGGGCCGGGTCGTGAACTCGCCGCCGGGATAACCGGCGCTGACCGAGACGAATCCGTCGAGCCTCAGGCTCATTCGCCGGAGGTGGACGCTGGGATAGGTGTAGTGCCGGGTGACGTACAACGAAATCTCGTCCTCCGCGCTCCGGATGATTCCGCGGCCGACGAAGTTGGTCCGGTGGATCCAGTTCCGCCGTTCCCGTCCGGGCCGGATGAAGGCTTCCACGAAACGATGCCAGTGCAGGCCGTCGCGGCTGCTCATGAAGACCCCTTCCGAGAGCCCCGGCCGCTCGGTGGCGCTGGCGTAGTCGTAGTGCTGGGGACTCCTCCAGGGCACGAATCGCTTGGGGAAGGCCACGTAGATGTGGGGAGCGCGAAAATAGGGAACCGTCGCGTTGGTGTACAGGTGTTCCTGAGGCGCGTCACCGTAGTCGACCCACGAGCCCTCGGTCCATTCGACGAAGTCCTTCGAGGTAGCGTATTTGAGTGAGCGCACCCCGTGGGCGAAGTCCCGGTACAGCGCCACGTAGTGTCCCCGGACGCTGTCCCAGAAGGCCACGTTGTGGGAATCGAAATACCCGTCGGTGATGACCGGGTCCCGGGCCATCCAGGTCCAGCGCACGCCGTCGGAGGACTGGAGGGGAATCAGGCCTCTCTCCTTCGAGTGGGGCGGGGCGCCGGGAACGGTCCGGTAGAAGCCGATCCCCTTGTAACGGGCCGAATCGGGAGCATCGGGGTTCTCGTCGCGAAAGGGATTGAGCTTGGTGACGCCCCCCAGGTCCAGGATGTTGTTGTCCCGCGAGCCCTGAAATTCCACCTGGCCCAGAGAGGGCCGGGTCCAGTGGATGCCGTCCCGGCTCTCGGCGTAGCAGGTCACCTTCGGGTGCTGGGGAACGATCTTTTCTCCCGGAAGCAGTTCCTCCCGGATGATGTAGTCCGGGTGGGCGCTGCCGCGGTAGTACAAGCGATAGATGCCGCCGTCGCGGAAGACGGCGATATGGCCCGGCGTGTTTCCCTCCCAGGGCTGGTCGAAGTGGAATACCTTCTCCTTGGGCTGAGGTTGCCCGAGCTCCAGTTCTACGCCGTCCATGACTTCGATGAGATACCGGTCCACGAAGAGCTCCAGGCGGTTCCCGATGTCCAGGACCTCCGGGGAGCTTTCTTGCGGTTGGGACGCCAGGGCGCCGGACGGGGAGAGCGCACCGGCGGCCGCCAAATAAGCCCAGAGCAGTGATCGAGTCGAGAGATCCTTCATGACTCTGAATTCTACATGCAGCGCAGCAGTTCTTTCCGTATTCTGTGCCCCGAGGAACGCGATGGCCCGATTCCCGCGGGGTCCCCTGAATTCATGCCGCCGTTCGTCGGCCGCCTGGGGCGTCTTCATGGCCGCTTTCGCCGTGGCGTCGGCGTCGGGTCCCTCCCCCGAGCCCGTCGATCTGGGTTCGCGCCTGGAGCCCCTGGTGGATCGATTCCTGATCCAGTCGCTGGCCGGCGGCGCCCGCCTCCAGCTCCACAAGCCCCAGCGCAGGGAAGTGGTCCTGGTGCACGACGCCCCCTGGGAGGGCAACCTCACCGCGCATCACACCCTGTTCCGTGACGGCGGTATCTACCGCATGTACTACGGAGGCCGGCACTACGAGCCGGGACAGGCGGTCCGGCACGTGTTGGTCTGCTACGCCGAGAGCAGGGACGGCATTCACTGGACACGCCCCAACCTGGGACAGTTCGAATACGAAGGGTCCCGTGCCAACAACATCGTCTGGATGAACGATCCCTGGGCCGGCTCGGAACAGCGGAATCCCTTGGCGGTCTTCAAGGACTCCAACCCGGACGCCGCGCCCGAAGCCCGGTACAAGTCGATCGCCCGGGGCGACGACGGCGTCTACGCCCTCAAGTCGCCCGACGGCATCCACTGGTCCCTTCTGTCCAAGGAGCCGGTGATTCCCAAGGGGGACATGTCCCTCGACTCCCAGAACCTGGCTTTCTGGGACAGGCTGAGGGGCCGCTATGTCTGCTATCTCCGAAGCGGGCGCACTCATCCCACGGGACAGCGCGTCCGCGACGTCAAGACCGCCGTCTCCCGCGACTTCCTGACCTGGTCCGAACCGGTCTTCCTGGAGTATCCGGGAGCGCTGGTGGAGCATCTCTACACCCACCCGATCCGCCCCTATGCTCGCGCTCCCCACATCTATCTGGGGTTCCCCAAGCGGTTCGTTCCCGAAAGAAACCAGGACCGGGAATTCTCGGGAGTTTCGGACGGGATCTTCATGAGCAGCCGGGACGGCATTCGATTCCACCGCTGGGGAGAAGCGGTCGTCCGTCCCGGCCTCCAGCCGGAGCGCTGGGTGACCCGCAACAACATGATCGGCTGGGGGATCCTCACGCTTCCCTCATCCGTAGCGGGCGAACCCGAAGAACTCTCCATCTACGCCGCGGAAGGGTACTACTCGGGGCCGGCCAGCCGCCTGCGCCGGTACACCTACCGGCTGGACGGCTTCGTGTCGGTGCGGGCGCCTCTGGCCGGAGGCGAAATGACCACCCGGCCCATTCGCTTCAGCGGTTCCCGCCTGGTCCTGAACTATTCGACCTCGGCCGCGGGGAGCATCCGGGTCGAGATCCAGGACGAGACGGGTGAACCCGTTCCGGGATACTCGCTACAGGATTCCCGGGAACTGTTCGGCGACTCGGTGGAGCAGGAGGTGAGCTGGAAAGGGACCAGCGATCTGGGCTCCCTTTCCGGCAGAACCGTGCGCCTTGGATTTCTCCTGAAAGACGCCGATCTCTACGCCCTCCGGTTCCTTCCCTGATCCTGCCTCTTTCATTCGACGGGGTCTCCGTCACCGTGCAGGTCCCGGAATTGAAACGCGTACAGTTTCACGTCCCGGAGCTTCCAGTGGAGGCGCACCGGCCGTCCCGAAAGGGCCGACACATCCGGTCCCTTCCGCCAAGCCGCGATGCGCCGAACCGAATTCCCGCCCAGCACCTGCGATTCCTCCAGGGAATACCCCGGGATCGGTTCCCCTTCCGGGTCCAACAGAGCGACCCGGACCGATCCCCCGGCGCCGGCATCCATGTTCAACTCGAGACGGTTGCCGTGAAAGCGGATCGGCCGGCTGATGATCTCTCCCCCCCGGTAGTCGGCGTCGGCGGAAACGAAGCCGTCCAGCCTCAGGACCAGCCGGCTGATCACGCCGTTGCCTCCCTGCTCCAGTGCGTTTCTGTCGCCGTGCGTGTAGCCGAATCCCACGTAGTACATCCACAGCTCGTCGCCTCGGCGCAGAATGCCCCGGCCCATGTACATGTGACCGCTGTCGTAGGAACCGTCCCGGCCTCTTCGCACGAAGGGACTCCTGGAGGGGCGCGAGAAATGAATTCCGTCGCGGCTCACCGCCAGTTGAATGTCCATGGTCCCGTCGTTGCGGCGCGCCGACTCGCCCACGAAGTGGTAGTAGGCGCTGGGAAATACGAAATAGGCCTGATCGGCGTACGGGTAGCGGAGAGCGGCCGAATTGTAGAAGTCGGCGTCCCTGGGGTCCCCTGAGTCCATGGCCAGGACGATCCTGGCGGGAGGCCACCGGTCCAGCCGGTCCGTCGTCATGCGCCAGACCTTCCGGCCCTTACGGACACCGGTGGGGAGTTCCGGCCGAACGAGTTCGCCCCGGGAATCGAAGTGGCCGATGTACTTGGTGTAGGCGACGTATTTGCCGAGACGCGCGTCCCAGAAAGCCACGTCGTGGGTGTCGCTGATCTGGCGCGTGGCCGGTCTTCCGTACAACGGCTTGAAGCTCAACCCGTCGGCGGAGGCGTAGACCCAGGATCCGGCTCCGGCGACCCGGTCCTCAAGCATCGCCACGCGGTTTCTCCCGAAGTACTTGTATCGCTCCTCCGGCGGCGCGTTGGGATCGATGAACACGCTCCCTGGGGCCGTTGGGATCGAGATGTTGTTCTGCTTGGAGCCCCGAAACGCGTAGGCGCCCACGATGGGCTTGCGCCAGTTGATGCCGTCGTCCGACTCGGCGTAGCAGACTGTGCGGTAGGGGAGCTGATCCTCCGGTCGACGGTCGTTCATGGCGTCATACCACATCCGAAATCTTCCCTGGTCCTCCATGACGGTGCAGGGATAACCCACGCGGATCGCCTCCCAGGGACGATCCGGACCGGGCACGAGGTTTCGTTCCCGGGTCTTGCGGGGCGGGTTCACGGTCAGCCGGACACCGTGCCGGGAGGAGACGAACAGGTCGTCGATGAAGAGCTGTTTCTTCGACCCCACGTCGATGACGGTTCCGGCAGGAGAAGGGTTGGCGAAAAGGGGGAGCGGGTACAGGAGCAGCAACGGAACCAGGCTGAAGATCGTCCGACTCATCGCTTCGCTCGTACAGACTCCTTGAGGCTCTTGGCGGGAGACGCCGTCCAGTGTACCGTTCGGGCTGGGATTCTGCCCATGAGTTCAGAGCCTCGATCCAGTCCCAACAGCCCCGGCTCCGCCAGGAGCCGTTCTCGCCGGGAGGTCTTGAAGACGGCCGCAGCCTTGACCGGCGCCGCCCTGGGGGCCCCGTCGCTGCTCCGGGGCCGGGAGAGACGGCCCAACGTGCTGCTCATCATCGCCGACGACCTGGCCGCCTGGATGACCGGCTGCTACGGCAACCGGGTGATCCGGACGCCCCATATCGATCGTCTGGGGGCCGGCGGCACCCGTTTCGAGAACGGGTTCGTCTGTACCCCCATCTGCTCTCCCAGCCGGGCCACGCTGATGACGGGACGGATTCCACCCCAGACCGGGATCCACGACTGGCTCACGCCGCGCCCCATTGCCAATCCCCCACAGGGGCAGGCGCGGCTTCCCCGGAGCTGGCGCGAAGAGATCTTCATCTCCGACCTCTTGAAGGAGGAGGGATACCGTTGCGGCTACAGCGGAAAGTGGCACCTGGGAGAAAACGGCCGGCCCCAGCATGGTTACGGGTTCTGGTATACGCAGGACCGCCCCAACCTGAACCAGGATCCCAACATGTTCCGGGGCACACAGCCGGTGACCGAGAAGGGCTACATCGCCGACCTCATCCACCAGGAGGGCATCCGCTTCCTGGAACAGGTCAGAGGCCGGCGCGAGCCCTGGTTTCTCACCCTGTCGCACTTCAATCCGCACACTCCGTACGCGGGTCATCCCCAGCAGTACTACGACATGTATGCCCAGGAGGACTTCGAGTCGGTGGGATTTGAGCCCAAGCGCCGGGACGCCCTGCGGGAGGCGGAGCTGATGGACGATCCGGTCACCAACATGAGGGGCGCCGCCGCCTCCACCACCGCCCTCGACGACCGGATCGGCCGGATGTTGGACTACTTGGACGACAACGGCCTGACCGGGAACACGCTGGTCCTGTTCGTCGGTGACAACGGCTACCTGCATGGCCGCCACGGCCTCTGGAGCAAGGGAGAGGCGGCCTGGCCTCCGGTCATGTACGAGGAGGTTCTGAGGGTCCCCACCTTGTGGCGCTGGCCGGGAAGGATCGAGGCCGGAGCGGTGCGCCGGGAACTGGTGAGCTTTTACGACGTTCTGCCCACCCTCTGCGATTTGCTGGGCATTCAACTGCCCCGGGAGGGCAATTACTGCGGCCGGAGCTACGGGCCGCTGCTGAAGGGGCGGAGGCCGGACGGCTGGGTGGACCGGGTCTACGCCTACCTGGGCAACACCTACTGCGTCCGGGAACCTCGATACAAGTACGTGATGCGCAATCAAGGTTACGGTCCAAACGAGCTCTGGGATCTGGAGACCGACCCCACCGAGCATCGAAACCGGATCGGCGACCCGGCGCTGGCGGAGGTGACGAAACGGTTGCAGGGA
>JAPOYZ010000202.1 GCA_026706325.1 Candidatus Aminicenantota bacterium | reverse complement strand
GCTTCATAACTCGCTCCCTGTGCCTCTTTCCCACTAAAACCGGGTATCCAAACGTGATTCGGAGAGTAACACCCCCACCGCAGAATTTCGATTGGAGCGGCGACTTTCCTGTCGCCGGGAGCGGCGGCTTTCTTGCCGCCGAATAGGAGCGGCGACTTTCCTGTCGCCAATAGGGGGTCTAGGGGCCACGGCAGTCCCCCCTCTACAACCCCCTACCCCGCCGCCCCAATCACCCAGTCTCCCAAGCCTCATCCCAAGGTGTCCCCTCCCACTCCCAGTTCCTCGTTTTTGTTCCACCGCAACGTGACCTCTTTCCCGGTAGTGACGCGACAAACCGCTGCGACACGGTTGTCGAAAGCCCCGAATCCACTGGAATAGTGCTGTCTGGAATGAGTATCGCTTCTGGAACGAGAATTGCTAAGAATTGCTAGTTGTAAACGGCCTTCCACCAACGGCGGAGGATCGTTCCCACCAGCGGATTGGTTTGAATTGGGTGCGTGCTGGACTGGACAGAAAGTAACGTGACAACCCCTGAGACCCTTGCCAAGGCGGAGGAGCTGGACGCCCGCAAGGAAGCTCAGTGGACGGCCCTCGAGACCAAGATCGAGGAACAGGGCGCGGAACTCCATGCGAAGATCGACGCCAAGATGGAGGAGCTGGGCGCCCGAATGGAGGCCCAGGCGGCAAAAACAAGAGCCACGATTGACGTTCAGACTGTCCAAATCGCAGCGAATACGACCCAAATCGACGATCTGCGTGTCGTGATGTTGCGCGTGATCTGGCTCCTGATCCTACTCTTGGCCATACCGATATTTGGTGAACTCTACAGAACACTCACGGCCCCGTAGGAGCGGCGACTTTCCTGTCGCCGGGAGCGGCGGCTTTCTTGCCGCCGATTGGGAGCGACTTTCCTGTCGCCGGTCAGGGGGGCAGGGGGGACGGAGTCCCCACTATACAATCCCCAACGGCCACCTCGCTTCAACCCGCCACCCGCCGAAACACCCGCAAAAAATTACCACCCATAATCTGCCGAATCTCCCCGGCTGCGTAACCAAGTTCCAACAGCCCCTCCGCAACCCGCGGAGTCTCCCCAATATCCCCAAACCCGGCAGGCCGCGCCCCCGTCTGGTCCAAAAAATCGGTCCCGAAACCAACATGGTCAGGCCCCACCAGCCGGACCATGTAGTCGACATGCCGGAGCATCATCTCCAAACTCGGCCGCTCCCGCGTGGGCCCCAGGGGAAACGGACTCGGACAAACCATCCCCCCGGTTTCCGCCACCGCCCCGATCTGCTCATTGGTCAGGTACCTCACGGTATCCCGCAGTGAACGAGCATTTCCATGGGAAGCAACCACCGGCGCGGACGAGACCTCCAGCGTCTCCCAAAAGCTCTCCTCCACCATGTGGGTAACGTCCACCAGCATGCCCAACCGGTTCATCTCCCGGACGATCCGCCTGCCCGCGTCACTCAGTCCTCCCGGAGGATCGATCCCGGGTTCGTAGACCCGCATGGTCGAATCCTCCCAGACCTGCGCCGCCACGCCCATCGCGTTCCGTCCCTCATGGACGAGGCAGACATGGCGCAGACCGGCCTCGTAAAGCTCCCGGAGCCGTCCCAATTCTCCCCGGAGCGCGTCGCCGCCCTCGAGTCCCAACACCAAGGCGGCCTTCGACCCCGCCGCCGCACCCTCGATGTCCCCCGCGGTCCGTGCCAGAACCACGTGATCCCCCGCTTCACCATCCAACTCCCGATGCACGTAATCCACCATCCTCATGAGATCCCGAAACGGCTGCCGGCTGCCGTGGGGTCCGCCGATCCGCACATCGGGCATCCAGCAGGCGGTCAACTGGGCGGTGACGCCGCCGGCGCGCATCAGCGGCACGTCGGTGAGCCCGCCAAGAGACTCATGCAGTCGCCGGCGCGAATTGGCGGCCATGTCCAACATATGGCCGTGGGCGTCGACGACGATCGAGTCTCGGAGGATCGTTTCCGCGGACAGAGTGGAAGTCATGCGGGCAAGGATACCAACCCCAACCTCCGGAGGGACCGGATCGGGAAACCGGATTCGGGAATCCTACTTGAAGCTGAAGGAATAGAGGTGTGGGTATCCCTCGGACCCGACGAGATGAAAGCGCACCTGAAACGTGCGATCCACGTCGGAAAGACTCCTGCCCCCCGTCCAGCTCATCCGGTGGGACACGGTATTGCCGCGAAAAGGCACGCTGTCAGACCGGTGGAACCCGGGTAGCGGCCTGCCACTCTCGGGATCCAGCAACTCCGTCAGAATAGTGCCTCCGTCTCCGCAATCCGCATTGACAAAAAGCTGGGATGCCCCGGCCGGACTAACCGGGATGGTGGTCAACGTGGCGCCCCTTCCCGGTTCTTTCAGCTCCAAGCGGGTATACCCGTCGAGCCTCAAGACCGCGACTCCGCCCGAGCGCCTCTCCCCGCGTGTCCCCTCGCCGCAGATCGCTCCGTAGTAGACCTTGATCTCCCGGTCGTCCACCAAAGGCAGAGAGGGAGCGAGATGGTCGCAGTCCCAATCCCCTGCCGCGCCCGAAGGCACCACCTTCCGACCCGGGTCCACGAAGACGAAGTTCTCCCCGTCCCGGCTGAACGCCAGCTCCAGGTCCAGCTCCCGTCCGTTGTGCTGATACTGGTAGAGGGAGAGGTAGTAGTCCCCATCCTTCCAGACCACCCAGTCGTGAATCTGCTCCACCTTGCCGCCTCTCACCACGGGGATCGCCCGGGCGAAGGGATCGAGCATGGGGTTGTCGGGATGGGCCGTCCAGTGGTAGGCGTCTGGACTGTAGGCGTAACCGCCGCCTCGGCGAGCCAGGTTCAGAGACGAGAATCCGTATGCCTTGTAGCGTTTGTCGGGATCTTTCTCCTCCGGATCGTAGAGGACCGACTGGGGTATGACGGAAAAAGGCCGCCCCCCGGGAAAAAACATGATGGCCGGTTCTGGAGTCCATTCGATCCCGTCCCGCGAGGTCGACAGGGTGCCGGTGTTGGTCTCCTGCCACGGATTGTAGCGGCCGGCCCGAGCGGCCTGGGCCCGGCTGCCGTGGGTCGGGAATTTGAGGAGCTTGTAGCGGCGGTTGGGATTCCGAGCGTTCGCGTCCTTGAGGACCATGGGAACATAGGGGGTGTTCCGGACCAGTTCCTTTTTCCGGAAGCGGTAACCGTCCGTGCTCTCCGCATAGCCCGCTCCATACCATTCCCACCAGGGAATGCTGCGATCCCGCCGCATGGTGGAATACCACATGCGATAGACGCCATCTTCCTTCAGTACTCGCAGGAAGTTCCCGGCTCCGTGGACATCCGGATCGCCCTCCTCGCCGGCCTGGATGACGGGATTCCCGGGGTGTTTCTGCGCCTGGTTCACCCGCAGGCGGAGATTCTCCAACGCCTGCACCTCCGCCAGATCCAGAAAGAGAACCTTCTTTCCGGGAGACGCCTCCAGCGAGGGGACAGGAACGGAACGAAGGACCTGTTGATCCCCATGGGTCACCAGAATCTTGATTCCCGGCTCCCCCTCGCCCATGCCCGTCTCCACGGCGAGACGTTCGATGGCGAGATGGTTGTCTTCAAAGCGGGGCGAATTCCGGGTCAGTTTGGCTGTGTTATGGACGGGACCCCAGTCCTCGCCCAGCCACCGGGTGCGAAAGACATGTTGGCGGGCGCTGTCCACGAAGAACAACCAGGCCACGCCATACCGGTCCAGGGCAAATTGGGGCGAGTGGAAGGTGTGCCAGGCGAAGCGTGGCCGGGACGGGGTCAGGGGCGCGGCCCGCGGGGATGCCTCTTCGGGAAGAACGGTCATCAGGTGGGAATAGGTGTCCTCGTAGACGGCCAGTGTCCGTCCTTGAGTCCGGGTCAGGACCGGTTGGAAGGCGCGGCCCGGCAGGCGGGCGACCCTCGCCGCCTTAGGGTCGTCCAACTGGTCCAGCCGCCCCGAAGCGTAGTACGACTCCTCGTAGATGTCGTGCCAGCCCAGATGGAAACGCTTCTGCTCATCCAGGAAAAGGCTGGCCGGAAACAGGCCATCGCCGCGGGCGATGCGCCAGGACGACAAACTGCCGTCATGGACACGGCCCAGATGGATCGACGCCTGGCGATCCGTTATCGACTCGGTCCAGGTGAACCAGACGCTTCCGTCTACTGCCGTCGCGATGTCCCCGATCCTTGAGTACTCGTCTGCCAGGACCAGCGCTCCGGGAGAGTTGGTCTGGGGATTTCTCCAGACCAGATCAGTGCCGTCGGCGCCGGGAAAATCCACGATGGCAACTCCGGTGAGTCCGGTCACGGTGCTCCAGACCAGATGGATGCGATCGTGACGATCCAGACTGATTCCGGCGCTGATGAGGACACCGCGCTCTTTCAACGGCGGTTCCAGAGGATATGACGATCCGAAATCGTCCAAAGATTCCGGCGACGAGCCCTGGGACATCCGCAGAGCGAATCCGCCACGGTTTCCGGAACCATGCTGTGGCGACAAGAGGACGTAGTTGCCCTGGCGATCCCGCACGATCCACTTCCGGATCGACGTCTCCAACTCCTGGCGCAGCAGAGCGCGGGGCAGGGCGGGAACCACGGTGGCCAGCGAAGCGGCGATGCCGACGCAGATGCCGATCCGGACCAAATTCTCAAATACAGGACTCTTCATCTCCATGGCAGGTCTCTCCTGGTTTGTCCCCCATTATTTCGCAGAGCAGTGGTGGAATGGAAAGTGTTGACGACCTGCCCTTCGGGTTCCGGCGTACGTACCTGAAATCGTAGTGATATTCTGGGACCTACCGTGTACCCGACTGGATCCATGCGCAGACCTCCCATCCTGGACAGGTTGAACGAGGGTCAATCGCTGCTCCTGGACGGTGGCACCGGTTCCGAACTGCAAAGACGCGGCGTCGATGTCCTCGTGGGAGCGAAGGACGGCCTGAAGGCCTGGTCGGCGACCGCGAACATCGAATTCGCCGACGTCGTGCAACAGGTCCATCAAGATTACCTGCGCGTTGGAGCCGACATTGTCACCAGCAACAACTTCTGGACGTCGCCGACCCGGCTGGAGCGGTGCGGGCTGGGCCGGGAGTGGAGACGTTATGCGCGGGCGGCCGCCGAGAATGCGCTGAAGGCCCGGGACAACCTCAACCCCGCGGCCTACGTGGCCGGGGGAATCGCGGCTCCCACGTTGCAGGGGCCGCCGGAATCCAGCCCGGGATCCGACACCCGGCAAATGGGGCGAGAGGCCTGTTTCCAGGAGTGGGCGGAACACGCCAGGCTCTTGGTCGAGATGGGAGTGGATTTGATCCAGGCCGAGTACGTGGGCTTCATCGAGGATGCGCTGACTGCCGTTGACGCCTGTTCCGAGACGGGTGCAACGGTGTTTCTGGGCATTCGGCACATCCGGCCGGACGGCACCATGCAATACGGCGAACTCCTGGAGGATCTGACCGAGACTCTGGAGGGGCGTCCCGTGGGAGCGATCCTGCTGATGTGCAGCAACCCGGAGGCAATCTCAGCCGGATTGCCCCGGCTGCGGCCGGCTTTCTCCGGTCCGGTCGGGGCTTATCCCAACCTGGGCTACAACCCCACCGGCCCCATCGTCAACGGTCCCATGCTGACCAACCAGAAGCCCAGCTCGGGTCCGGACGTACTGCAAAATGCCGAATACTATCCCTCTCGGATGGCCGAGTTCGCACTGACCTGGAAAGGGATGGGAGCGCAGATTATCGGAGGTTGTTGCGCCTCGGGGCCCGAGCACATCAGCGCCATGCGGCCGGTGGTTATAGGGATCGGTGGCGCTTAATCGCCGTAACCTCAATTCCCAGAATCCGACGCCTCATAGCACTGTTCCACCCGGACCGGTTTGGCCATGGCGATCAAGCGCTCCAAGTCGAACTCAGGATAGAGCTCCAGGGAAAACAGTTCGGGCGCCTCGTCTTAGCGGACGGGCCTGGCCAGCGAGTGACTCAACCTCGTAATGCTTTTCTCAAGCCTGACCTTAAGAAAGTCTGTTGGGTCCAGCGCATCACCCCAGCAGCGTTACCACATGGCTGCAGAATCCGTGAGCTTCGACCCGGACCCAGCCCGAATCCTAGACCGCGATCCTATAGATCAGTCGGGAACATCTAACCGGCCAACGGGAGTGCGTTCCTAAAGGAGAAACTATGCATCCTCCTTTTGTCACAGAATGTCTTTGAAGTTTAGTTTATGGACATATAATCACGCCATAATTGTGTGCCCAGGCTAAGGATCGCTTATCTTTATTCTCCGTAGCTCGCCGAACCGGAACGACACCGGACGACCGAGTAAGGACATGTCCGGAACTTTAGAGACCGCCTCGGGCGACGCCATTACGAACTCTGCTGGGAAATCTTCCTATCCTCACGATCGCGTTGGTATTATCGATCCGATTCGGACATCTGCCTTCAGAGAACCGAAATAGGAGAATCTCCATGCGCACCATTTTCCTGAGAATTCTCATTCCCTTATTGTTGTTGGGATCCACCCTGACGCTAGCCCAAATACCTCCGGAGATCGCTGCCGACGCCCACCTGCTACGAGCGGAGCAG
>JAPOYZ010000404.1 GCA_026706325.1 Candidatus Aminicenantota bacterium | reverse complement strand
CCCCCGTTCCTCCCCTTGTCCCCCGCCGTTGACAGTTTCTTCCGGCCGTTGGTAACTTGGCGCTTAACTCCATGATCAATCGGGTCATACTCTCCATCGGGATCCTGCTGGGGCCGGCCCTGCCCTTGTTCGGTTCCGACAAGTCCGCGGCCGAGCTCTTCGAGATGCGCGTTCGGCCCCTGCTGGCCGAAAACTGTTACGCCTGCCACACCAGCGCCCGCAAGGGAGATCTTCGATTGGATTCGCGGGAGGGACTGGTTCGCGGGGGAAGTTCCGGGCCGGCCATCAGGCCCGGAAACGCTGCCGGCAGCCTGCTCATCCGGGTCGTCTCCCACACTCATGAGAGGCTGCAGATGCCTCCCCAGGGAAAGCTCAGCGACCGGAATATCGAGGATCTGCGCAGTTGGATCGACGCCGGCGCCGTCTGGCCGGACACCGGCGACAAGTTGATCGCCTCGAATCCGGCAGCCACCTACACGGTCACGCCGGAGCAGCGGGCCTTCTGGTCTCTGCGGCCGTTGCATGAAACCGATCCTCCCGGCGTGGGAGATGCCTCCCGGCCGGGAAACCCCATCGACTATTTCGTCCTGGACCGGCTGGAAAAGGAGGGTCTGGCTCCCGTCGGATCCGCCGACAGGCGTACTCTCATCCGGAGAGCCAGCTTCGACCTGATCGGACTTCCGCCCACGCCGGAAGAGGTGGAGGCCTTCGCCGCCGACACCTCCCCGGATGCCTTCTCCCGGGTCGTGGAGCGGCTGCTGGCCTCCCGCCATTATGGAGAACGTTGGGGGCGCC
Organism: Candidatus Aminicenantota bacterium; assembly: GCA_026706325.1. GTDB lineage: Bacteria > Acidobacteriota > UBA6911 > RPQK01 > JAJDTT01 > JAJDTT01. The sequence continues at coordinate 5,795 of JAPOYZ010000404.1, read as the reverse complement.
ACTGGCTGGACCTGGCCCGCTATTCCGACGGCAGATTGGGAGCCCGGACGGACACTCCCTATCCCAACGCCTTCCGATACCGGGATTGGGTCGTCGAGGCGTTCAACCGGGACCTGCCCTACGATCAATTCATCCTGGCCCAGGTGGCGGCCGATCAACTGCCTGTCGAGAGCCGGGAGGAACTACTTGCGGGCCTGGGCTTTCTCGCCGTCGCTCCCAACCTGGACGACCTGGTGGACGTGACGGCCCGAACTTTTCTGGGGCTGACCGTGGGTTGCGCCCGCTGTCACGACCACAAGTACGACCCCATCCCCACTCAGGACTTCTATTCTCTGAAGGGTGTGTTCACCAGCAGCAAAACCGCGGAACACCCTCTGGTGGACGACCCCGTCGTCCAGGCCTACAAGCAGAGCCAGGAGCGGATCAACGCCCGGAAGGAGGCGATTCAGGACTTCATCACGGCTCAGTCGGAGCAACTGTCGGAAATCCTGATGGGACAGACCTCCGGCTACATGGTGGCCGCCTGGAGGGCCATGAACGGGAATTCGCAGGCGCCGCCGGCCGAACTGGACCCGGAGATCCTGGAGCGGTGGGTCAAGTACCTGGGTCGAACGGACCTGGAACACCCCTACCTCCGTGAGTGGGAAGAGCTTGGAGGCCGGGAAGGAACTCTCCAACAGGTGAACGATCTCTCCCGCCGCTTCCAGGACGTGGTGCTGGCCGTCCACGCCGAGAAGAAGGCCATCGAAGACAGGAACTACGTGAAGTTGGGCGGTGCCAAAGGGGTCGCCGACCAGGGCACCCGCCAGTTCACGAACCTGGAGTTCCTCGACCTTGAGAAGTGGTACCTGTGGCGGGACTTGGCGGCGGGACCTCATCCCCGAGGGAGCTTCCGGTTCCCGGGCGGAGTGTTTTACTACGGCGCGGAAGAGGGGTTGGAGATCGATCGCTTTCTCAGCCCGGTCTGGAAGGGTCATCTGGATCGGATGCGCGCCGAATTGAAGCGTCTTGAGGATTCGGCTCCCGATCCCTATCCGTTTCTCCACATCTATCAGGACCGGGAGAAACCGGAGGACCTGCAAATCGCCATCCGGGGCGACAGGAAGAACCTGGGGGACGTGGCTCCGCGCAGATTCCTCCACATTCTGAGCGAAGGGACCCCGAAACCTTTCATGGAAGGGAGCGGGCGCCTGGAGTTGGCCAAGGCCATTGCCGATCCCCGGAACCCTCTGACCGCGCGAGTCATGGTGAATCGGATCTGGCAGCATCACTTCGGCCGGGGACTCGTCCCCACGCCGAGCAACCTGGGGAGATTGGGAGAACCGGCCAGCCATCCCCGGCTGTTGGACTACCTGGCGGGGCGCTTCATTCGCAGCGGGTGGTCCGTCAAGCAGCTCCACAAGGAGATCATGCTGTCGGCCGCCTATGCCCGGAGCAGCCGGCACCACCAGGAGAATTTCCGGAAGGATCCTGAAAACCGGCTTCTGTGGCGAATGAATCCGATTCAGAGACTGGACGCGGAAGCCCTGCGGGACACGATTCTGGCCGTTTCCGGAACTCTGGACCGCACGCCGGGCGGACCGCCGAATCCGCTGGACGAAAAGCACCGCCGCCGTGCCCTTTACGCCACCGTCAGCCGGACACAGCCCGACCGGGCCCGATCCCAATGCCCACAGTTCCCGGCGCGCCGTGACCGTGGGTCCAATGCAACGCCTGTTTTTTCTGAACAGCCCCTTTGTCATGGAGCAGGCGAAGGCCCTGGCCGGCCGCTTGGCCAGAGAGTCTCCCGAGGGGAACCGGGCCCGCATCCGACGGGCCTACCAATTGCTGTACGGACGCCCTCCGGATCCGTCCGAGATCCGCATGGGGCTTGAATACCTGGAGGGAGAAAAGGATCCCTGGCCCAAGTACGCTCAGATGCTGCTGGCGTCCAGCGAGTTCAGTTCGGTGAACTGAGATGTCCGAACTCAGCCGGGGTCGGCCGGAAATAACTGGCGCGGTACTGACAATCCGGGAAGATTCCCTTACCGTTGTCACGGGAGGAGCCCAACATGAACCGACGTGAATTGCTGTCTCTCATGGGGACCGGCTTCGGCACGGTGGGAATGTCCAGCCTGCTGGCCGGCCCTTCCGGCGACCAGCCCCTGTCTCGCCGGACACCCCATTTTCCACCCAGGGCCAAGCACGTCATCTTTCTTTTCCTCAACGGCGGGCTCTCCCAGGTGGATACTTTCGACCCCAAGCCGGCGCTGGATCGCCACCACGGCGATCCGCTTCCCGGCCCCAAGGTCAGGACCGACCGGGCCTCGGGAACCCTGATGAGATCTCCGTTTCGCTTCCGCCGCCGCGGCGAGAGCGGAATCCCGGTCTCGGAGATCTTCTCGCAAGTGGGCGATTCCATCGACGACTTCTGCGTCATCCGCTCCATGCATTCGGACATCGGCAATCACGAACCCTCCCTGCTCCTCATGAGCTGTGGACATCAGCTTCCCGGGCACCCCTCCATGGGTTCGTGGATCACCTACGGACTGGGCTCCGAGAACGAGAATCTGCCCGGGTTCGTGGTGTTGTGCCCGGGCTATCCCATCGTGGGCCCTCCCCTCTGGTCCTCCGGCTTCCTTCCCAACACCTACCAGGGGACCCACGTCCGCAACAACGAGACGTCGCCGGAAAAGCTGGTCCGGAACGTTCGGAATCAGAGACTGCTCCCCGGCGAGCAGGAGCGGCAGTTGGCTCTGTTGTCCCGACTCAACCGCTCCTACCTGGGAAGGCTCGGGCACCAGCCGGAATTGGAGTCGGGCATCGCCGCCATGGAAGTGGCGTTCCGGATGCAGATGGAAGTGCCCCACGTCTTCGACATCACGCGGGAGAAGGAATCCACCCGCTCCCGGTACGGCGACAGCGACTTCGGCCGCGGCTGCCTCATGGCCCTTCGCCTGGTGGAGCAGGGAGTTCGCATGGTCCAGGTCTTCTACGGAAGCTCTCAGCCTTGGGACAGCCACGACGACATCCAGGACCACCGCCGCCACGCCCAGGTGGCCGACGGTCCCATCGCCGCCCTGATCCGGGACCTGAAGTCACGGGGCCTCTTCGAGGAGACCCTGGTCATGGTCGGCAGCGAGTTCGGCCGCACACCGATGATTCAGAACAGCGGCCTGGAGAAGATCGGAAAGGGCCGGGATCACAACGTGCACGGCTACAGCACGCTTTTGGCGGGAGGTGGAGTTCGGGGCGGCTGCACCTACGGCGCCACCGACGATTTCGGATACAAGGCCGTGGAAGACCGGGTCCATCCCAACGACCTGCATGCCACGATCCTGCATCTCCTGGGCTTGGACCACACGCGATTGACCTTTCGGTACAGTGGGAGGGACTTCCGCCTCACCGACGTGGGGGGCAGGGTCCTCCACGACGTCCTGGCGTGACGGACTGTTAAGGCGCCAGGAGTCGAGCCGCCCGCTCGACCTCGCCGGAGAAGGCCCGGATCAAGCCGGCCGTCCGTTTGATCTGCGCCTCGGCCTGTTCCCAATTCCGTTGCTCGATGGCCTCTCGCACTCCGGGCAGGGTCTTGACGCCGTACCCGGTGTAGAAGCCCGGCGCATAGATGTGATGCCGGTACCAGGGGCGCCCCGGCAGCCCCTCCGGGTGTGCGAATTTCTGCTCCAGTCCCAACAGGATCCGATTCAACTGCAACCGTTCCGGTTCCGGAAGCGTGCCCCTCGATGCGAAACGGCCGTAGCCTCGAGCATACTTGCGGGCGCTGACCTGAAGTTCCGCCACGGCGTTTCGAAGCGGCGCGAAGTTGAAGAAGGGAACGGCGTCCCGAGGCGCGGGAGGGACGTAGGTCCGGGTCGGATCCGCAGCCGCCTTCAGGGTTCCCTCCCGGATCCAACGGTTCAGGGCTTCGGTCCCGCGGCGCATTTCGCCGGCCAGATCCATGACCTCCGTCAGGTAACCCTCCAGCGTCGCGGCTTGGCGGGTGAACTCCAACGGCAGAACCTCGGCGTTGGCCATCCGAAGAACGATTCTGCCGGCCACCTGGGCCAGGACCACGCCGTACCGGTATCCCGGATCCATGAACCGGTGGTAATGGTCGAAGGAGTCATAGAGGGAATGATAGGAGCCCTGAGGCGACTCACCGCCGAAAGCCAGATTCAGGCTGGCGATTCCCAGGTGCTGGAGAAACGGAGTGTAGTCGGAACCCGATCCCAGGGCTCCCAGCCTGATCCGCTCCACCGGTGCAAGCGGCAGCGGATCGATGGAGACCGTTCGACGGGCCAGGGAACGCTGCAGGACGCTCAGGTCCGTCTGGGGATCGTCGACATCCCTCGCCGCCTGGTTGACCAGCGTCTCCAGGCTGTGGGAGCCTCCGGCGCTCAGGAATCCACGGCCGTTGGAGTCGCTGTTCACGTACAAGACGGCCTTTTTCTTCAACTCGCCGGCGTATTCCTCCGCCCACTCGGTGGAGCCGATCAGGCCCGGCTCCTCGGCGTCCCAGGCAGCGTACACGATGCTGCGGCGAGGACGCCAACCGTCTCCGGTCAGGCTGGCCACCGCCCGGGCCTCCGCCAGCATGGCGGCCACGCCGCTCACCGGATCCCTGGCGCCGTGGACCCAGGCGTCATGATGGTTCCCGCGGAGGATCCACTGATCCGGCTCTTCCCGGCCCTCCAGCCGGGCGATGACGTTGTAGGCGGGAACCAGGTCCCAGTTGAACTCCAGCTTGAGGCGCACCGTGGCCGGACCCGGACCCACGTGGTAGGTGATGGGCAGGGCGCCGCGCCAGTGGGGAGGAGCCACCGGACCCTCCAGCGCGCTGAGCAGGGGAAGGGCGTCTTCATGGGAGATGGGAAGGACCGGAATTCGAGGCAGGGTGGGCGCTTCGCTTCGGGACAACCTTTCAGCGTCCTCGGTCGCCGCCGTGAAGGGGGTCAATGGATCTCCGGGATGGACAGGCATGTCGAGCACCGATCCCCTCTCCACTCCATCCTCATTCCGAAACGGACCCGTGGGATAGGCGTCGCCCTGGAAATACCCGTCGTCTTTGGGATCGGAATAGATGATGCAGGCCAGCGCGCCCCGCTCGGCCGCCAGCTTGGGCTTGAGCCCCCTCCATGAACCACCGTAGCGGGCGATGACGATCCGGTCCCTGACCTGGATGCCCCGGCGGTCGAGTTGCTCGTAATCGGCCGGGATCCCGTAATTGACGTAGACCAGTCGGCCGGTCGCCTCCCCATCCGGCGAGTAGGCGTTGTAGGCGGGCAAGATCTCCGAGGTCTGGCCGGACGTGGAATCCTCGGCCAGCGCGGGTTCCTTCAGGCGAGCCCGGAAAGGCTCGGGCTCCAGCATTTCCAACCGGCGGAGCCTGGGTGTGGGAAAGAGGATCCGGTACTCGTCCAACCGGGCCTCATACCCCCAGGAGCGAAAGAGGGAAACCATGAACTCGGCGTTTTCCCGGCCTTTGGGAGAGCCCGGGTGATGCGGGCGGGAACTGAGTTTTCGGATCCATTCTTCAATCTGCGCCGGATCCAGGGCAGCGTCCATTTTCGATTCCAGGAGCCGTTGCTCCTCGGCCGCGCCACGGGAAAACCCCAGGATTCCCGGAGGATTCTCCGGCGCGCTCTCGACCGGAGGCCAACCGCACCACAGGATCAGAAAACCGATTCCACAATTTCTACAGATGCGCATCGAGGACCTCCGGGAAATTCGCAAGGCTGACGAGAACGTCTCAAAACGGCCAGAAACGAGGAATGAGCAGTGTCGCCATGGCCCAGAAGAGCAAACTCAAGGGACCG